>NZ_WBYY01000079.1:0-13356 GCF_048985645.1 Exiguobacterium sp. A1_3_1
GTCCTGATACGTCCCACCGAGCGAGGGTAGGAGTAACAACGGTCGACCTGTCGAACCGTCGTCATAATACGTCACTTGTTTTCCCTGATGTTGCATAATTCGTTCCATTATAATCACTCCTCTATACTTTGAAAGATGGTGTTTACCTTGATTCGTGCTTTATTGTTTGATTTAGACGAGACGTTACATGACCGGTCCGGTTCTCTTCCCTATTTCCTTCGGGATCAGCATCAACGTTTTCGTGAAGTTGCGCATGTTCCGATCGACGACTACATCACGACGTTCTTAGCGCTTGATCAAGAAGGACGCGTCTGGAAGGACGTCGTCTATACGAAAATGATTCGTCACTTCGAATTGTCGCTTTCTGTTGAAGTACTGCTACAGGACTACGTGACGCGTTATCCGATCTTCGCACGGAGCTTTCCGGGAGTCGACACCTTTTTTGCGCAATTACCGCCTGAGCTACCCATCGGCTTACTGTCGAACGGTCGGACGACGTTCCAACGTGCCGTCTGTGACGCAATCGGACTGTCTCCCTCCTTTACGCAGATCGGGATCTCGGAACAAGAAGGCGTTCGTAAACCGGATCCGACATTTTTCCTTCGCTTAACGGATCGTTTAGGTGTTCGCCCGGACGAAGTCCTTTATGTTGGCGACAATTACGACCACGACATCTTACCGGCACGCACCCTCGGCATGCAGGCGATTTGGAAGCGCATAGGCGATGTTCCATTGACTGACACGCAATTTTCGGACTGGTGCCAGTTACCTTCCCCACTCCAAGACCTGATACGAAAGGAGAACCAGCCATGACGGAACAGATTCGCCGTTTTCAACCTGACGATTTTGAGCAGATTCATCGATTGAACGCATTAGAAGGATGGCAGGATCTCGTCGCTGATCAAGAGCGGACCCGCAACGCGTGGATGAATGCAAATGCCGCTTTCGTCCTTGAGTCTGACGGAGAAATCCTTGCCTATGTCCGCGCTTTAACGGACGGTTCAGTGACGACGTTCGTCTGTGAGCTCCTCGTCAGCCGAACCGCACGCAAGCGTGGGTACGGACAACAGTTACTCGATCACTTGCAACTTACCTATCTGACGCGGATCGATCTCCTAGCAACTCGTCAATCTGCTTCCTTTTATGAACAACAAGAATTTCGTGCTTTCCATGGTTTCCGTAAATCACGATGAAGCCCATGATTTCGAATAACTCGTGCTCGTTATGCTGTAGCCCATCGCTTGATAAAAGTGATGGGCTGCTTCGCGTTCTGGTCGATTACCACTGTTCAGTAAAACGGCAGTTGCTCCTCTTGCATGCGCCCAGTCTTCCGCTGCTCGGATCAAACGGCGTCCAATTCCCTGCCGACGATGTTTCGCGTTGACGACAAACGCGACGATTCGGACATAGGTCGTATCATGCTCGAACGCTTGCGCCTGAAACAGACCGACGCAGCCGAGAAGCATATCGTCGTCTTCTAGCACAAGCAATTCATAATCCGGATGACGGGTGACCCGCGAAAATCGTTCGCGTAAGACGTCCTCGCTTGCCGGATAACCAAGTTGCGTCATCAATCCGACCAATTGTGGTAGATCGTCTGTTGTCCAAGACCGGATGGTCATATTTCTCTCCCCCCTTATCGTGTGGGCGACAGAATCATCACCCGTTCTCGACCCTCTTCCTCACCGACGACCAGCACGTGCTCAGATACCGGATCGTCCTTGACTTGATAGACGGTAAACGCATCGAGGTTCGACGCAAAATCAGATGTGTCCTGTTCTAGTTGCGTATCGGTCAAGACATCATCCGTGACACCAAGTCGTTTCCCTTTCAGCTGTTGCCAGTCTAAATTCGTCATCTCTTTTGCTACTTTGTAAAACTGTTCATCATAATACATGCCGACCCTCATCGATTGCGATGATTGTTCGGGAACGGTCTCATGTAAGGAGTTGAAACCGATGATTGTCAGACCCGCTGCAAGGCAAACAACTTGTACCGAGCGCCGGCGCCGTTTCGCTTTGCGAATACCTTGGATTGTCCGTTGCCTGACGGATGACGGTACGTCGATCAAGATTTTTGGATCGTGATTCATAGACTCATCCCCTTCTGTCGTCGTACTTTCTCGAGCGCGCGGTACAACGTACTTTTGACCGTACTAAGTGGCACGTTGAATGCTTGCGCAATCTCTTGCAATGACAAATCTTCTTCATACCGGAAGTAGACGATCGAACGCTCGGTCGGCTCAAGGACATCCAGTAAATCGTCCAAGTACAAGCGATCAACAAGACGCTCTTCAAACGACGTCGTTTGACTGGGTTCGATCGCGTGCGGTTGAAACGACGCTCGATGTTGCTTGAAAGCGCAATTCATCGTGATGCGCGTCAACCATGTCTTAAAATACGCAGCATCCCGTAGACTCTTTCGCGCGCGCCATGCACGGTACGCGACCTCTTGCACGTTCTCGAGCGCTGCCGCCTCCTCTTTTAGATAAATGAAGGAGATGCGGTATACATAGTCCTCTTCTGCGAACAAAGCTGCTTCAAAAGCAGCGTCCGATAATGCTACACCTGACTTTCGAAACACATCGGCATCCTCCTTTTTGCAATCACTCCTTTATTAGATACGCGACACGTTTAAAAAGTTTCATTTTTTTCAAATTTTTCTTATAATTCCCTTTTATTGCATGAATGAATTCGATAGGATGGGAAGCAGAGAGATAAAAAAGGAGGATGTACGGAGAATGAAACTCTATATCGCTTCTCGCTTTGACCACACGTTGACCGTCCGCTGGCTCCGCGATGAACTCCGCTTGCATGGTCACGACTTAACATATGACTGGACGATGAATGATCGGGCAGAGGATCCTAAAGCACTTCGTCAAATCGGTCTTGCGGAGTTCGAAGCCGTGCAGCAAGCAGATGTCTTTGTACTCGTGTTGCCGGCAGGAAAAAGTAGCCATGTCGAACTTGGAATTGCGCTCGCGACGAATCGCCCCATTTACTTATGTATGCCAGACGCGACCTACTTCACTGGACCGTTAGCGAGTACGTTTTATCATATTGGGCAAACGACTCCCTGCTTCGGGACGAAGGAAGACTGGCTCGCGCAGATTCTTGCCGATCGCTTACCGGAAGAACAACTGACGTCATGAGGACGGTCCTGTTGACGATCGGTCCGACTCATGCCGGGAAAACGACGTTCGCCCGACAGCTTGCTCAGCGGTTAACAGCAAGCCTTGTCATCGATCAGGATCTCCAGGCGCGTTTTTTGCTCGAACAGTATCCGGAACTTATCCCGACAGAAGGACCGAATCACGTTAAACATGACTTGACGGGATGGTTGATTAAGCAAGCAGTCGCTTCTTCCCTTGAGACGATCATCTTATGTAATGCCAACGCCTTGCGCACCGGACGTCAGCAACTGTTAGATCAATTTCCCCGTTCGACGTTCCGCTCGATCCTCGTCTGGTTCGATTTACCTGAAACGACCATTACAGACCGACTAACCCATTCGACACGTGATGGACGGGAGATTCGTGGCAATGCGTCGTACCACGACATCTATCGACGGCAACGGATTGAGCCGCCTGCTCCCCGTGAGGCCGACAAAATCGTTCATCTTCGTTCGACGGAAGACGTCGAAGCATTCCTCGAACACATCACGAATCAATCGTTTGATTCTTTCTTTGGTGGTGTGTCGACACCATGATGTTGACGTAACGCGCGGTTGAAGTTCGCAATCAAGGCGCTGATCATGCCGATCCCAAGTAAGACATATCCCATCGAGAAAATCTTACCGAGTGGTGTCACGGGGTGTAGATCACCGTACCCGACCGTCGTCAACGTCATGACCGATAAATAAAGCGCATCGAGGTACCCGAGTGACTCGACGCCATGATAAAAGAACATCCCGATCGCAAGTAAAAAGACGACAGACCCCATGACGGCTTGCTGTTCCTGTTGCTTAAAGAGGATTCGTAGCACGTGGTACATATTCTTAAATACGATGAAAAACGCCAGCATGAGAATCGACCTTCTTTCGGCTTTTTGATAGTCGATTCCCGTCTCGTGACAAAGACAATCCGTTTCTTTTAAACGGATTCATAATGACGAGCCGATAGGTAAGCAATCACAAATGAAACTAAGAAAGTAGGAACGGATGATGTCTGAAGAACAACGATTGACTGGCGGAAATGTCTCCGCTGTCTATAAAAAAGGCAACTATGTCTATCGCTCACAAAAAGAGAACAGCAAAAACGTCCAACGGTTATTGCGCCACTTAGAAACTAAACGTATATCTGGCGTTCCGCGTTTCGTCGGCATCGACGAACAAGGACGAGAAATATTAACCTACCTCCCTGGCGAAACGGCAGATTATCCGCTAAAGGCATACATGTGGCAAGACGACGTGCTAGACGATGTCGCGCGTCTGATGCGCCAGTATCATGACGCAACAGTCGACTTTGAAGTCTCACCGGACTGGGAACCGTTGCTTCATACCCCGACTCCACACGAAGTCATCTGCCACAATGATTTTGCCGTCTACAATACAATTTTTGAGGATCAAAAACTGAGTGGCGTGATTGACTTTGACCTCGCGGCACCCGGTCCGCGTGCGTGGGATATCGTCTATGCGCTCTATACGTTCGTTCCGCTCAGCAGCAGACGGCAAGCACCTGACGGATCCGTTATCGATTATGCAGCAGAGCAAGATGACGCGCGCTTCGCCGAGCGGGTGAGTCGATTCCTTGATGCGTATGGTTATGAGGGATCGCGTTCCGAATTGCGATCACTATTATTGTTGCGCGTCGAAGCCCTGTATCTGTTGATTGATCAAAGAGCTGCGGACGGCGATTCTGCCTTCATCAAGATGAAGGCAGACGGTCATGATACACATTATCGCGCGGAATACCGTTTCATCGCAGAACATGGGCATAAGTGGTTCATCAATGCAAATGACTTAAGCTAACAGATACTAAAGGAGCGCTACACTTCACGATAACATCGTGTAAGTCCGCGCTCCTTTTCGTCTGTCATCATTCACGCGTCTCGTTCGCCGTTAACGTAACGGTCACGATTGCGCCTTGCTCCGACTGATTCCTAATCGTCAACTCACCGTCATGTAAATCAATGATTCGTTTAACGATCGATAATCCAAGACCATGTCCTTCATTCGCTCGTGACTGTTCGCCCTGATAAAAACGATCGAACACGTACGGTAAGTCCTGTTCTGCGATTCCTGGTCCTTCATCGCGGATCGTGACGCGAATGTTCTCTCCTTCACTTAAGGTCACTTCTAACACTCCCGATTCCGGCGAAAACCGAATCGCGTTCTCAAGCAGATTGAGCCAGACGTGCTGCATCAGTTCCTCTTCCCACTCGACGGACACTTCTGGTAAATCAAGCTCCAGTCGAAGTGATTTCTCCGTCCACTGTCGTTCCAGTAATAAAAGACATGTCCGAAGTTGTTCATCAAGGCGATACCGTTTCCGCTCGATGATCGTCTGATGATCAAGCCGCGATAAGCGGACGAGATTCGACGTCAAGCGTGTTAGACGGGTGCTCTCTTGCTCCATGATTGTCAAGTACTGCTGCCGTTTATCCGGATTTTCTTCTGTCTGTAGCAACCTAGAAAATCCTTGAATCGAAACAATCGGTGTCTTCAGCTCATGCGAAATCGAGGCGACGAGATCCTTTGCGAGATGGTCGTTTCGTCGCAGTGCTTCGGTCATGTGGTTGAAGTTTTCAACGAGGAGTGCGACCTCATCATTTCCACCTTCCTTGATCGAGACATCATAGTTCCCGTTCGTCACTTCAATCGCCGCTTCACTGATGCTACGAATCCGTCGTGTCACGAGCGTGACGGCGAGCCAAGTCAGGATGAAAGCGACGCCGATCGTGATGACGATACCGATTCCAGCTGACGTTCGTAATCCGTCAAGGATGCGTTGTCCGGCAATCGGTGTCGAGACGAGATATCCTGTCTCCGTTTGGCGAATATATTGCGACGGTTCGAGCCACGCCCCATCGATCGTGATTTCACCCTTTTGCTGTAACTGGTCACGTTCTGACGATGACAATGACTGTACTTGATTGAGCGACGTGTATTGTGTCGTTTGAATCAAAGACTGATCCATATACTGACTCGCCTCAGCGAACGACAGGCTTTGGTCTTGCATCAATCGTTCAATCTGATCCGTTCGTTGTTGCAATTGATTATTTAGGTCTTGATAGACTTCTTGGAACTGGAACCAGACCGTCATGATGAACGGTAACAGCAGTGGTAGTAACAATAAACCGAAGAGGATGACGAAAAAGCGACCAGAGATTGAGCGGACGAAGCGTTTCACTGGATCACTCCCTTATAACCGAGTCCCCAGACCGTCTCGATCGTAAAATCATCATAGGCGCTGAACTTGTCACGCAACCGCTTGATGTGGACATCGACCGTCCGACTGTCGCTCTCGACATCATATCCCCAAATTTCGTCCATCAATTGCTGACGTGTAAAAATCTGCTTCGGATGTGCCAGCAAGCGATAGAGCAGTTGAAACTCCTTTTGTGGTAACGGTATCTCACCATGAGGCGTTACGACCGTTGCGTCCGTCATCCGTAGTTGCAGGGCGCCGACGATTAATTCTTGCGCTGCTACGATCTTTGACCGGCGTAACAGCGCTCGGATCCGCAATAACAGTTCGTCCAAATCAACCGGCTTGACCATATAATCATCAGCACCGGTCGTGAACCCGGCTTCCTTATCCTGAAAGGAATCCAACACCGTCAACATCAAGACAGGTTGTTCGTATCCTGATTCACGCAGCAGCTCAACTAGTTCGATTCCTGAAACGTGCGGCATCATCACATCCGTCACGACGAGGTCGACGTGTTGTTGATCGAGTTGGTCGAGTGCGTCTTTCCCGTCTCTCGATTCAATCACCGTAAAGCCGGCGGATCGGAGTGTCTCGCCTAATAATAGACGGACATTCCGGTCATCTTCGGCAATCAAAATCGTTACCATCGTCCTCCTCCTTCACTTAAACATTTCGTAAGGCTTCGATCGGGTTCAGACGGGACGCTTTCCGTGCTGGCATATAACCGAATAAGACACCGACACCGATCGAGAATCCAGCGGCAAGCAGAATCGTGCTCACGGAGAGTGTGAACGGTGTACTGATCATCAGACTGACGCCAAATGCGAGCATCGCTCCGACAAGAATCCCAATCACTCCACCCATCAAGGACAGTAGAATCGATTCCAAGAGGAACTGAAGGCGGATCGTACGTGGTTTCGCACCGAGTGCTTTTCGTAAGCCAATCTCCGTTGTTCGTTCCGTGACCGAGACGAGCATCATGTTCATGATGCCGATCCCACCGACGATCAAGGAAATCGACGCAATACCCGTCAACAAGAGCGAGAGCATCGTATTGATTTGGTCAATCGAATCGAGGGCTTCATCCAAGCTGACGACGTCATACGTATCGTCGCGTCCGTTATAGAACTGGTACAGCTTTGCCGTAACATCCCGTTTGACGGTCGCGACGTCAGCTGCGTCCGTCTTGAAGATATCGACTTGCTTAACGGCTGTCACCCCAAGCGTCCGTAGGGCCGTCGTATAGGGAATGACGATTTGATCGCCATCCGCGTCACTGACACCGACGATCCGGTAATCGAGTCCATCGAGCTTGATCGTCTTACCGATCGCGACCTGACCCGGATAGAGCGTTCGGGCGACGGATGGACTGACGACGGCGACATACGTCTGTTGTTTCACATCACTGATGACGATGCCACGTCCTTGCGGAACGTCTTCAGATTCCCGGTAATAGATGTGGTTTCGCCCTTCGATCGTCACCTGGTCGAGTGAGTGATTTTCGACACGGACGTCCCGGACCGTCGAGACGGTCGGTGAGACTCCACGTGTTCCTTTAATCGTGTTTAACTCTTCCAGTTGTGCAGGTGATAATCCTTCTTTCAACGGCGTCTCTGTCGTTTGGACCGTTAATTTATTGGCACCGAACGACGCGACCTCTTCATTGATTGAGGCCGTCGCGCCGTTGACGATCGAAATCAAGGCGATGATTGATGCGACACCGATGATGACACCAAGCGTCGTCAAGAACGATCGCATCTTATGATGCCAGATATTCGACCATGCCATCCGTAACGTTTCGCGAATCATGTCGTCACCTCCGTCACCTGACCATCTTCGATCCGGATGATCCGGCGGGCTTGCTTAGCAATATTGACATCGTGTGTGATCATGATGATCGTCTTCCCTTCCTCCGAGAGGCTCTCGAACAACTCCATGATTTGTTTCCCTGTCTTTTGATCGAGCGCTCCGGTCGGCTCATCGGCGAGTAAGATCGTCGGTCGCGTCACGAGTGCCCGGGCAATCGCCACCCGTTGTTGTTGACCACCGGACAGTTGACTTGGTAAGGCATCGGCTTTATCTGTTAATCCGACACGTTCTAAGATTTCAAGCGAGCGCGCACGGCGCTCTTTGCGCGAGACGCCGGCATAGATGAGCGGTAATTCGACGTTTTGTAGGACGCTCATGCGCGGTAGCAACTGAAACTGTTGAAAAATGAAGCCAATCGCTTCATTGCGAATCGTCGCTAGCTGATCTTCGGATAGATCGTGGACGAGCTGCTCCTGCAAGCGATAGACGCCGCTTGAAGCGACATCGAGGCAACCGATGATGTTCATCAGCGTTGATTTTCCTGAACCCGAAGGTCCGAGGATCGTCACATATTCACCAGCCTCGATCGTCAGCGATACTCGATCGAGGACGATGTGACGATTGGTTCCTTCGCCGTAAGCTTTTTGAATTTCTTGCAAGTCAACGACCGGCATCAGGACGCACCTCCTGGTGGAGTTGGAAGAAGACCGGAACCACCGTCCTCACTCGGCAGGAAGACTTCGTCTCCGGCGGACAATCCGTCCTTGATTTCAATATCCTGTCCGTCCGTCACGCCCGTCTCGATGTATTGACGAGTCGTTTCCCCGTCTTTTTTCACATACACATACGGACGATCCGACTTCGAATACGAAATGACATCGAGCGATAAGACAGGTACGTCTTGTGCGAGTTGATACGGTAAACGTCCCTCGACCGTCATGCCGGGTAACCAGTTTGACGAGCTCGGTACAGATACTTTTGCATTGAAATACGTACTTCCATTTTCCGTCACAGCTTCCGGACTAATCGATTCGACCTTCCCTTTGATGGTTTTATCAGATGCATCCGTCTGTAGTTCAATCGTATCTTCAACTTCAATCCGTTCGATATCTTGTTCATCAATTTTCAGACGAGCGATCAACGCTTTGTTGTCTGCAACAACGAAGAGGACAGTATTCGGGGCATACGCTTCGCCTTCCGTGACGTCAAGGCGAACGAGTTGTCCGGAGCGAGGTGCCTTGACATCTTCTCCTCCTTCGACGCTGACGATCGTTTGACCCGACTTAACGGTATCTCCTTCTTCAAATCGAACGTCGGTGACACGGACATCACGATCACTGATGACCGTCTGTCGATCTTTCGCTTCAAGCGTGCCTGAGAAGTAGAAGAATGTTTTTAATGTCTTCGACTCGACGATCTCCTTCGTTCCTTGTGCCTCTCCTCGTCCTAAAAAGAGCGTGGAACCGATTAATAGGAGTACCAGGATGACCCCTCCACTGATCCATAACCATTTCTTGCGTGTTCGTTTCATGTTAATGCCTCCCTTGATTGGTGTTAATCCGATCATAAGGAGAAGTTATGAACCAACTATGAACAAATGTTAAAAAAGTGGTTTGGTCAGAAATAAAAACGCAATAGACAAAATTTTCTAAAAATAATACACTGAACATAACCAAATTATGTAAAAGGAGTGGTCGTATGGATATTACCTTTCAAGATATTTCTCATACATTCGAACGAAGCGGTGTCCGGACCGACGTCTTGCATCAACTAAACGGTCAGTTTTCGCAAAGTGAGGTGACGGCACTCGTCGGTCCATCCGGGTCTGGAAAATCAACGTTCCTGAGTCTCCTTGGTTCACTCGATCGCCCAACGTCCGGTCAGATTCTTTATGACGGACAGGACATCACGTCTTGGAAGAACAAACGGTTATCGCAATTTCGTTCGCAAGAGATCGGATTCATCTTCCAGCAGTTTCACTTATTACCGGCACTGACGGTATCTGAGAACTTAAAGGTCGCCTTGTTGAAGCAAAAGACATCCTTCAATCAAGAGGAGCGGATTCTCGAGTTACTCGAACGGGTTGGACTCGCTGACAAACGGAATGCTTTACCGGCTCAATTATCCGGTGGTCAACAACAACGGGTCGCGATTGCCCGTGCCCTGCTTCATCATCCACAATGGATTCTTGCGGACGAGCCGACCGGTAATCTCGATTCCGTGACCGGTGACGCGATCTTCGAGTTGTTACTAGAGCTGCATCGTGAAGCCAAGTGTGGCGTTTTATTTGTCACACACGACTTGGAACTCGCCGAACGCGCTGATCGGATTCTCTTCATGCAAGATGGACGAATCGTCAAAGATCGCCGAACGCGCACGGTACAAAGTGTCTAAATACTGTTAATGAGGAGATGTTCCGCATTGCACACGTTTCGTGCCAAATTAATCACGAGCTTCATCTGCTCGATTGTCGTTTTTCTGTTGCTGTCGGTATCGACGCAGTCCGCGTATGAAGCGTTTCAGAATGCGGACTTCTCGGAACAGGAGACGACGATCGTGCGGGGATGTAATCATAACGACTTATCCAATTTATTCTTCACAAAAAATAGTTGTAATTTCGATGACAAAATCGATGAGCGAGAAGACGGCATCGATTTAGGTGAGTCCGATGAACAAAATAAAAATACGGGTGGAACACCACGTGATCGAAAAGTAAAAAATCTCCCTCCGCTTTCGTTAATGAATATCGTAGAAAATACGTCTTCTTCCAACAAACTTCTATTCTTCACCGCTGTACTTTTACTCGTTGCTTTCGTAGGATACCGGATTCTTCGTCGTCGGCGACGTTCATCACAATCACGAGAATCTGAAAGTGAAGCAAACCATTGGGTCCAACCATCTCCTGAAAGTTATGTCCAACAAACAAACCTTCAATCGATGCTTACTCCGCCTGAAGAATCATTACGCCTGATGCTATTTGATTTTAATCAACGCTTACCACGTGCCCTCAAGCGGCGAAGCCATGAATCGTTGACAGACTGGACGGAGCGCATTCATCTGGTGACGCCACTCTCCCCTTACTTCGTCACCCGCTACGCAGCGCAAGCAGAAGTAGAAGCACTCGATGCACAAGCGATTCACCATTTCGAACAAGATCTTGCGCGTTATTTAAAGACGCAGCTCTCCCAATAACAAGCAAAGGAGACTACATATGTTACGCTTCGTCATCAATCAATGGCGTCGGCAGCGCGGGAAATTCATTCTGACGCTCGTCGGTGCGCTCATCATCAGTGCCGGACTCAGTTTGATGTTCAATCTTACCGACTCCAGTCAAGGAACGGTCGAACAGACATTACAAAAGAAATGGTCGTCTGCGTATGATATCGTCGTCCGACCGAAAGGCAGTCAGCTTGCAAGTGAGTCGAACGATTTACTGGAACCGAACTATTTGAATGGAATCGATGGTGGGATTTCCTTCAAACAATACGAAACCATCAAAAAAATGAACGACATTGAAATTGCGGCACCCGTCGCCGTGATGGGTTATGTCAAACTTGGCTTACGCGTTGATGAGCAATGGGACGTTCCCGATAAACCTGGCTTTTACCGTTTGAGAGAAACGCTGACATCACCTAACGGTTTCGGGGAAAAAATCCTAAGCGACGAAGCCGTTTATAGTGTCAATGCCAATCAAATCGCACGTGTTCCTGATATACCAGGAGTCTTTACAACTAAGTCCACGTCGCGAATCATCTATCCTCGAACATTCAGCTTGCTGGTGGCAATTGATCCTGAAGCTGAAGCCAAGTTAGTGGCTCTTGACCGTAGCATCATTCCTTCAAAAGGAAATAGTCGCTATTTTACTAAAAATGATAAAGCAACCGAAAAAGCAAATCCAAATACGATACCAATTCTTTTAAATCCAAATTCATTCAATCAAGGGACTTTTCAGTATTCAATCGAACGACTAGATGTTCCATTCGGTACACAAAAACAACAAAATACATTTTATTCAAAGATTCCAAAGGATTTTACACCTGCCTTTGAGATGTTGAATGAGATTCCAAGTAAAACAATCAAAAAATTTACGATCTCTTCAAAAGATGTTGAGAAAAAATTTTTTAGCACTTTAACGAATACTCCAACCAAAAATACTCAATCATCACGATTAGATGATGCAACGATTTCTGATTACTTACAACTCGAAATCACAACTGGACCGCTTACATATCGCTCTGAAAAAAGTCCATATACCGCGCGTTGGTCAAATGCCTATCAAGTTGAGAGTCAGAAAATTCAAGTCACGAATCCATTTTTAAAGGATATAAACACTTTACCTAAAACCGGATATCGTTCCACGCATTCATTAGAAAAAAAAGTAAAAGACACTATGGGTAGCGGGAATGATATTTATTATTCTCCCGGCTTTACAATGAATGTCATCGGACTTTATGATCCTAACAAAATTCGTGTGTCAAAAGATCCACTTAATGAGTTGCCGATGGAGACATATCGCCCTTCTTCAGCTGATCTGGTCTTAGATGCAAACAGAAAACCAATCAATCCAGCTAAATCTATCAATACTTCAGGCGACCCAGTCGGATTACTGACTAACTCACCGAATATGTTGACGACTCTAGACAGTGCACAGCAATATCGAGGCAACAAATCGATCTCATCGATTCGTCTAAAAATTAAAGGTGGCGAAACACTCAGCGAAAAGTCAGATCAGCTCTTACAACAAATCAAAGCAACCATCGAGAGAGATCCTGGTCTTGTCGCTACGATCACTAAGGGTTCTTCCCCGCAACCCGTCGTCACGAAAGTCGTCGAACAAGGCAAGACACTCGGTTGGATCGAACAACCATGGGTTCATATCGGTGTTGCGATGACAATCTTCCGCGAGACGAGCGTCGGGTTCTCCGGTGTCATCTTCGCGATGCTTGCGGTCGCGATCGTCTATGTCCTCGCGACGAGCTACGTTTCGATGCTCGCCCGCCGGAAAGAATTCGCTGTTTTACTGGCACTCGGCTGGCGGACGAAGGACCTCTACAAAATCATTTTGATCGAGGCGGCGATCCTCGCTGGATTTGTCTCAACAGTCGCCTTGATCGTCGAAGGCATCTTCTCATATGTCCGTAATGAAGCGATGAACGGCTGGAGCCTTCTTTGGATCG
>NZ_WBYY01000080.1:0-13220 GCF_048985645.1 Exiguobacterium sp. A1_3_1
TAAGAGACAGGATCGTACGATTCAATACAAAGGAGAATTTAAGATTCACGCTGTACGTGAGAATTTAGCTGGTAAGCGACCGATACAAATCTTTGAGGAACGCGGCTTTGACCTGGACATGATTGGTAAGAAAAGGCCAAACGAAGCATTGAAACGGTGGCGGAAGATATATCGTATTTATGGAGAAGAAGGACTCTTGAATGAGAAAAGTAAAAATCATCAAGACAGAATGGCTCAATTCAGGGAAGCAAAGACTCATGACTGCCGTATTCCTCGTTCCCATCTATCTTCTATTCCGTTTCATTGCCTCAATAATCAATATTGAATTATATAGAAAAAGAAATGAAGAAGCGCAATTAGTAGCTATGCTTCTTCATTTCTTTTTTTTGAACAATAGATTTATTTGATGATTAATCGTTATATCTAATTTTTTCTTTCGACCAAGTTAAGGACGTAGTTCCAGTTGATTTAGCTTTATACATTGTTACAGCACCGGATGTCGGAGATACTTTATAAAATGCCATTGAGCCATCAGGCTTAGGTGATTTTTGGACTTTTACTCCTGGAAGTATAGAACTAAAATCACGTGAAGCTTGAGCGGAATCAGCATTTTTTACGTAATTTTTGAAACCTTTTCTACTAGTTTCGGTAAGTCGAGCAGTACTTCTAACTGCTCCCCAACCTATTGGAGTTGTTTTCGCGCAAAAAATTTCAACATCTAGTTCTTCCATTTCGACAGAATCATTAATATCTATTCTATCAAAGTCCGAAACAACTTCTTCTTTTTCGGAAAAAGGTCTACATGATGCCTGAACAGGCTCCTCTGAAAAAGAGAAATTGAAAAAAAAGAAAAATGTTAAACAAAGTACAAGAATTTTTTTCACTGTAAAACCTCCTTTTTATGTATTATAATACAAAAGAAGTTTTAATTGTATGAATTTTCTAACTACATAAAAGGAGGGTTTTTGTTGAACAACATTAATCTTGAATTCTTACTTAGTGTTGAAGATTACGAATTAGAATTGGATACAATGTCTTTAAAAGGCAATGACCATTATGCCATTGATCTATATTTTTATGGAGCTGAAGATGCATCAAAATTAATAATAGGTGATTCATCACGCGATTATTTTTTAATGCGTTTCGAAAAGTATTCTGTGTTTATGGGAACTCTTCAAGAGCATGGAATCATTGAAGAAGGACTCAAGAATCCCTATCCAGTCGTGAAACTAAAAGAGTCAGTTTTTGGTGAGTTCGCTGAGAAGCATATGAAAACAAAAGAAATCTACACCGAACGTGGTGAACTAAATTTATTTGTTATCAGGACGCATGACCAAGAGTTTTATATTCTTTCTTATAGTGATCCGATGGTCATAAACAATATGGCTAAGAGCGAGTAAAAAATTTGTGAAAACGGACGATTTCGTCCGTTTTTTTGTGTTTGACTCTACATCGCGTTACCATCCTTGCGAGGAAAATTGTCATTTTACGCAAGGGTGATGAAATAGTTAATTCAACTTCAAATGCGATATAGTAAACACTCAAGCTTTTCGAACTTAAACAAGGAGGAATACGATGAAATATTCACTATTAGGAATTGCGATTATACTTTTCGGAGTCGCAATAATGGTCGCATATAGCTCCACTGGTTATGCCTATCTATTAGGGACAAAAATCGGTCTGACGATATCTTTCATCGGACTGATCATCAATATACTTAGCCTTTTCTTAAGAAGCGATAACAGCAACCAGGAATAAGACGTTGGCATCATTTCTTTGCTACATAGTTACGTAAAACACTTTCAACTAATTCATACAATTCATGTCATTCTCGAGCGCGATATGCTTCAAACGCTTATGTAAAGCCACGTCAAGATCAAGCGAAACTTTCTTACGAACAATCCTTTCCAACTTCTTCTCGATCTTGAAGTGGCGATTTTGTAGTTTCTTCCGTATTTTGTTACTGATTATTGTACGTTTACATCAATTTTCTGATAACAGCTGTTCATGTAAAATGATCAGCAGAAGAATCTTTTTTTAGATTTTCTCAAAGAGAACCTTGTATATTTAAGTTAATTCTTCTTTTTCAGGTCTTGACCATCCTTACTTAAAAACAAAACGAAGAACTTAAGAGTTCTTCGCTTTTTTGTTTTTAAGACCTAATGGAATTGCTATAACAGCAAGAATACCGATGAAAACCGTTAAACAAAACGGTAGGCTAGAACCATCCATATTCAGATCATCAGTCAGAGAACTTGCTTTGAAAAACAATATAATTGAAACAATGGCGAGAACCACTGTATTGAATGATATGTATATAAAAGATGAAATTTTAGATCGAACAGCTAAGAAGATTACATTTACTAAAACTAAAAAACCTAATAAATAAAAAATGGAATTTAAGGAATCAAAAACACCAGTCATACAAGAGCACCCCTTTAATTAGTATAAGAAAAATATACCATTTTAATCTTAAAAAATGTGTTTATTATACTACAAAAACCACTTTTTTAACAATTAAATAAGTGTAATTATATTTTTGACAGCTTCATAATCGCACCTGTGAGATTTCACGATATAATTCAATTTCCTCTGGATGATGAGCTTCCATTCGAGATTTTGCAGCAATGAGATTTGGATCGTTCCATCCATTTCCGACATCAAGTTCGTCAATCGAAAGTAACGCCGACTCATGTTCGGGTCTTCAAGGATTTCTTCGAAATTTTTTCGGAATTTAGCTAAAGTTTTTATCTAATTTATCAATTAAACTTAGATGTTCTCGAAGCGTAGTACTTTGATAGGACTCTTTAAACAATCCTCTTTTTTGTAACTCAGGAATGATCATGTCTACAAAATCTTCCAAACTTGATGGTAGTGACGGTGGCATTAAGTTGAAGCCATCTGCCACTCCTTCGTTAAACCAAGTTTCCATCTGATCCACAATTTCTTCCGGAGTACCAATCAATGTCAGGTGTCCTCCTCCCGCTGCCAAATAACCTAGCAATTCTTTTAGAGTTGGATCCGTATCTTCGATAATCTCTAGAATCGTTTGATAGCGTCCAATGGGTCCTGAAAATTCTTCAATTGATGGTAAGATCGGAATCTTTGCTTCGAGATCCCATGTGGAGCAGTCCTGTTGTAAAAAGAAACTCAATTGTTTTAATGCATTGGCAACCGGTAATTTTTCATCTAGTTCGCCTTTTTTGGCTAGTGCCTCTTCTCTTGTTTTCCCAACATACGTTACTAAGCCTGGGTATATCTTAATCTTCCGATTGGGTGATTCAGTTTGTTTAATTTGTTTATGGAGTTTTTCACGAAAAGCATGGGCTTGTCTAAAATTCCATGACACAGAATAGACAGCATCGGCATGTTTTGCTGCTAGGGCGATTCCTTGTTCTGACGCACCTGCCTGCATCGCTACTGGCTTTCCTTGGGGACTTCGCGGCGCAGACAAGGGACCTTTTACACTGAAGTAGGTTTCGGTATGATGAATAGGTTGGATTTTTTCAGGCTCAATCAATCGATTAGTTGATCGATCCGCGAGAAAAGCCGCTTGATTCCAGGATAAAAATAGCTTCTCCATCAATGTAGCGAATTCGTCCGCCTTTTTATACCGCTCTTCCCTCGGTGGAAGTGAATCCATTCCGTGGTTTAGTGCTTCCCAATCCGTCATCGAGGTCACTAAGTTCCAGCCTACCCTCCCCTTCGTTACGTGATCAAGGCTTAGAAGTTGCCTTGCTGCTGTATACGGATTGGAGAACGTGCTCGATATCGTAGAGACTAATCCTATATGATCCGTCACTTGAGAAATAGCCGTTAGATTAATTAAAGGATCCAACCAAAAGGCAGGTAAATCCGTCGCATTGTTAGCCGGAAAGGATTGATTGTCAGCAAAAAATACTGCATCCAAACATCCGCCTTCCGCAATTTGAGCCAAACGCTGATAATAGCGGCTCTCGCCGATCTCTTTAATCGCGGAATCAGGCATTAACCATGCGGCTTGATGATGACCACATCCATATAACAAAACGCCAATATTTAACTGATTTTTATTCGTCATCTGCTATTCACGAATCCCTTCTCTGACAAGCTGAGAATCTTTTAAAACGCCCGCTTCAATTCATCGTTAACCCACCATCGACCGTTACGTTTTGACCGGTAATCCCAGATGCTGCTTCTGATGCCAGGAAGGCGACCATTTGCGCTACTTCTTCTGGACTCGTCACTCTTTTCAATGGGGTCGATTGGGCAATTAAGTCGAATACTTCAGCGGTTGTCACAGCACTCGCATCTGTTACTTTCAACAATCCACCGGAGACGACATTCACGTTTATGCCATATTGACCTAGTTCTGCGGCCAGATTGCGAGTAAATCCTATTAAGCCTGCTTTTGCTGTTGTGTATTCATGATAAGGAACAACTGGGTTTTGATAAAGGTTTGTTCCAATGCTGATGATACTACCGCTATGTCGTTCCATAAATTGCGGCAGGACACTTTGGATGGTGAAAAAAGCTGCTTTTAGCGTTCCATCAAGTTGCTTTTGATAATCTTCCCACTCTAAATCGATGAACGATTTTTGAGCAACCGGATCAAATTTAAAATCTACTAGTGCATTATTGACGACAACATCGATTTGACCATAATGTGCTGTTGCGTATTGCATCATGCTCTCAACATCTTCCCGCTTCGTAACATCTGCATACAAGGCAAGTGCATTCTCTGCTCCCAGTTCGCTCACAAGCTTTTCTGCTGCCTCCTTGCTTTTATAGTAATTAATCACCACTTTAAATCCATTGTTCACTAACACCCTTGCAATCGTCGCCCCAAGTCCTCGGCTACTTCCTGTCACTAATACTGTTCTGCTCATTCTTGTCCACTCCCTCATCCATTTTTGCAACTTAAATAGCGAAGTAGTAAACAAAAAAACGCAACTCTCCAAAAGGAAAGTTGCGCACATCTAAATAATCACATAGCAAAGAACGATATCATCGTCTCCGCTTGTTCATCAGAGTTTACACTTCCCTACGCTAGTACGACCTAGTTCAGGTTCAAAGGGTTTGAGTAGCTACTCATCTCAGTTTAATAACACCCCTAGTGATTCTATTTAAGTTATCTTCACTGTAGTGGTCTTGAAAACCCCTGTCAATGATTCTGACAGATAAATTCATTTCTAGTATTCTAAAAAGCGAGTAAACGAGGTGAATCATGAGTCCATCACGATTACTCCGATACAGTGACATCCTGTACCAAACGATTCTTTTTAGCATTTTTATCTTTGATGATTCCTTGATACGAAATCGATTCATTTTTCGTATCGATTACCGTGACTTGGAAATCCGAATCATTGATATTAGCGATATGGTATAGCTTTCCCTGCGCAATCATCGTATAGGAGCCATTGAAGCGGTAAGCACGCTGCCCTTCCACTTGATGTTGCTTGACTTGATTCGTCTTAAAGTCATAGGTACTCCATTTGATGCTTTTACTTTTTTCTGAATCAAACGTACCGTAAGCGATCAGTGATTGGCTATTTTCATCAGCATTAAAGTTCCCTTCCGCTGCATACGCATCAAGTGCTTTGATTCGTTTGATGCCTTTGCCGTTATCTAGATAATAAGCGCTATCTTTTTCTACCCCTTCCGCATCATATGCGATTTCACGATAGACAATTCCATAGTCGTTCACTGCCACATAATGACGCTCTTGATTAGTCTTGAGTTGCTTGGATTGAAGCGTCTCCACTTTTCCTTTTGCAAGGTTGAGTAATAACACCGTCGATTTTTCCTTTGCTCCATGATCATCCCGTTGGACGTATACGTTCATGCCGTCTTGATGGAAGACACGGATGTCAGCCATTTCACGATCCGGTACCGTTAAACGATGAGAAAGCGTCTTTTTAAATTGTTTCTGTGTACTTTTGTCATAAGAATGATAGTTCAACTGAGATGCCTTTACTTCAATTCCGTATGTCCGCGAGCCCATTTCACTAGTAAATACGTCTTCCTTAGAAAGAAAGCGATAGAAATCAGCAGGGAAGTCTGCAGCGTAGCTATTGAACAACCCTGTGATATAGTTCTGCGACTCACTATGGATTTGACCGTCCAATTGGATATTGTATTGAGTAGGCTTGATGTCTCCATTTTCAATTTCGATGTTTACTTTTTTAAGAGCTTCTGCATTTTCTTTTCGTATACTCTCGACTTCATAATCCGATCCTTTAATGCTTACGGCGTAACCAAAATAACTGAGTAAGGTGACGCCAGCAATACCTCCTACGATAATCATTTCTTTATATCGTCTCATGACTTCCTCCTTCTAATGATTAAATAGATACTTTATGGTTCAATAGTCGAACACATTTCCAACTTATATATGCAAAATAGATGAGGATAAAGGAAAGATAGACGAATACTTGTTGATTCGGGACGAGAATGCTAGTCAAATCAAATAAGTAACGTAATGCAATGAATGGTACGATCAAGAGCGCTACATCCTTTGCGATCGTCACCAAGGCTTTCCCTTTTTGGTAGGACCGCTCTGTTAAGACGAACAAGAAGACCATCGTGATGACGAAGAGTGCGACCGCTAAAATAACGAATGTATCGATCACATTAAAGGTATAGAGCATGTTCAACGCAGCTGACTCCCCGATGATTTTGGATGCTGCTTGTAAATGTTCCGGGAGTAACCATTCGTAGAGTCGACGACTTAGAAGAATCGTGATCCACTGGATGCCCATGAAACCACACACAAATACCAATACTGTTGTCAGTTTGGATAAGAGGATTGTGATGCGTTTACCCGGCAACATCAATAAACGGTAGATGTACTTGGACTCGCCATACCAATCGCGGTACCAAATTTGAAAGGCATATAGAATCGTGAACATGATACCGATGGCAATCATGTACTTGAAGTAGTTGGTCGCATCGCCAAACGTCAACGGTCCATTCAATTGATCAACGGCTTCCATTTCCGTAAGTCGCTCTTTTTTCATCAAATCCTCCAGCTTAGATTGATAATGAAGAACCTGATATACGACCGATGTGAGTTCAACAATCACTAACATCGTCAATATCGAAAGGTATAGTTTGAAGCTTCGCTTGATTTCCTCGTTTGATAGCATAAAGAATTTCTTCATGTCTGATAAACCTCCCTCATTCGATCCTGTACTGATTTCCCGTAAAGCTCACGCATCTCTTCCGAGTCATCTTCCTGTATGATGGTCCCGTCCTGAAGAAAAATAACGCGGTCGATGAGATGTTCCACTTCTGCAATCTCATGAGTCGTCATCAAGATGCCCTTCCCTTCCATATAGTGACTAGAGAAGATCCACGCAATTTGTTCTTTCGTAAATAAATCAATCCCAGCCAACGGTTCATCGAGCAATAAGAAAGGTCGATTCATCGCAAATCCAATTAACAGATTAACCTTTGCTTTATTCCCTTTCGATAAATTGGCGATGCGGTCTGTCGCCATCAATTTAAAGAACCCCATCAGTTCCTCTGCTACTTGTTGATCCCAATCCGGATAGTAGTCGCGCATATAGGCGACGGCTTCTCCGACGCTCATATAACCAGGCATCGTAGAAAGATCAGGTACGAAAGCGATGCTATCGTGGGTCGTTTTCCCATCCACTTTGGTTGTTCCAGCATCTACTGGGACTAAGCCCATGATGGCTTTCAAAATGGTAGACTTGCCTTCCCCATTCAATCCGATGAGACAGGTCAGTTGATTTAACGGGACAGTGAACGATACATCGTTCAGGACATTCTTTTTTCGACCATATGACTTTCGTAATCCACGGACTTCAAGCATCTAGCTCACTCCTTTTTCGAATGTTGTATTCTTTCTCAAAATTTATAATGACCTCTTCTAATGGAATCTGAATTGCATATATCGAATCCACAAATTGCTTCACTGCATTTTCGAGAAGTTCTGTTCGCGCTCGATCGATGATGGATTGATCCAGCGTCACCTTACTCGGAACGTTACGGTCAGTTGTAATCAACAGTTGCTCTTCCAGTTCCTTATACACTTTTTGCGCGGTATTCGGATGAATTTTAAGCTCACTTGCCAGTGCGCGACGCGAAGGGATACTTTCTCCTCTTTTGAATTCGCCCATGACAATACGTTTTTTAAACCAATAAAGTACCTGTAGATAAATCGAGGTACGTTGATCAAAATGCAATAACATCACCTCTCTTAATGAACGTTGTATTAAAACACTAATACACTTAATAACTGTATGATATGGTCAGTACAGTCATAAGTCAATGTTTTTTTATTACTCTTTTTTTATCATTGGATGATTGGCTATGGTTCACTTTCTGTTATTCATAGTGATTTACATTCTTCATGAAAGGAGTATCAGCATCAAAAATAAACAGATCCTTGAATGGAGTCATTCAAGGATCTGATAAAAATAGAGCTACCGTGGAATATTCGAATCATTTTACTGCAAACAATTTTTTGTTAAGTTATGTATCAGTAATAGAAAAATAAATAGGATTAAGAAATAACGCTAAGATAAAAAGATACAAAATTGACATTCTATAAAAGAAATCCATGGTTTATACAACTATCCTTCTATCTACTTTATCTCAAGTTGAAATGTATAAAATTTTTTTTAGAAAAATCGTCATTTTGCGGGTAATTGCAGAAAAAGTCATCAAATCCATAAGGAATTGATGACTTTTTATTAAATATCCGTCGTCTTTTTTCTCTCTATAGTAAATAATTTTTCACCTGAGATAATCAACAATATCCCAATCACGAACTCTAACCCAATGATCCACAAAACAAGATTTGGAACTGCTGAAAATCCATTTTCCCCAATACTACCATATACATCTAACTTCTTAAGCATATAAAAATCAGTTAGGTATATAGATAACCAAAACTTTGAAAAGCTGGATAATAGAAAAAAGAAGCCGATTTTTCGCAAAGAAGTACCCCCCAATCAATATGTATATAACAATAATTAATGTAACACTTTTCTATTGAAATTTCCCCGAATTTAAAAAGGATATTACTATCTTACAATTGAACGATAGATTTCGCTTTATAAAATACTTTCTCTGACTTCTTACAATTTTTAATGATACTTAAATCTGGTTCTGCCTCCATTGAAACGTACTATCAAATACCTCTATAATGTAACTGATGCATCAAACTGGATATTAATGTTAATATTAATACTGAAGATATTATATTGGTTTGGGGGGCATCATTATGAAAAAGGCATATATATTTGTCTCTATTCTTATGATTCTAGGGATTGTTATCATAGGGGCATCAGCCTATAAGAGCTTTTACTACGATGAAAAACAAGAGACTACAAGGAACATTAATTTTTATCTCAAAGAACATGACTACGAACGACAAGTTCAGAAAAAAGAAATTCAACGAGACTCTAAAACAGGTGAATATTTTGCTAAAGTAACGTTTAAAGATGAGTCTAATAATGAGTATGAAATTCATCAAACTGGATCAAATCATTTTGAGATTGTTGGTTATAAAGATGGAGTACAAATAACTGATAAGAAAGTAGGAAAATACATCACAACCGATTGAACTTTCTCGAAGATAAAATAAATTCAATTATATAGGCCGTCTCAAAATGATAGTTTCACTAAATCAATGCTTACTATTTAAAGTACGATTTGACACACTTGTAAGTAGTGGAGCGATTCTTCTCGTTAAGAAAAGAATTGTTCTTTTTTTATTTACATCACTTTAATCATTTCCTAAAAAAATATTATATTTCATTCTAGTTTAGTCTTAATATTTCATGATGAAGAATTCAAAAAACTTTATTCATTATCGATTGAAAACATTTTTTCGCTTCTTTTCAAGAATATCTTCATTTCGAAAACATATAAAACGGAAATAAATTTCATTATATATAGTGATTTTTTCTGACTAAGCTGTAAAATAAATGTAACGTATACATCTTATTAAGAAGGAGGTGAATCTATGCAGATTCGTAGAGGTATTCTACTTGTCGTGATTGCGATTGTATACCTTTTGCTGTTTACGATCAGCTTCTGGAATGTCATCGGTTTGCTTATCTCTATCTTAGGTCTATACTTCTATTTCAAACCGAGACTGCGGAATCCTATCAAACATCCTGTTGTTGTCGTTTGGTTGGGTGTTTTCATCGCTTTGGCAATTTCTATTTACATGGTGGATGGGAGAGAGACGCAAAAGATAGAAGCGGACTCCTCTTCACAAGATACGAAGACGTTGGTTGCACTAAAAAAAGAAGCGAAAGAATTGAAGGCATCTTTGCAAGACGCAGAACTTAAGCTGAAAGAACAACAGCAAGAAACGAAGAAGCTGAAAGAGAAGTTAACACGCGAGGAAGCGTCACGTCTGCAAGCGGTTGAAAGCTATCAGGAAGAAGCAGACAAACGTTCTGCTCTTGAAAGTGAATTAAAGGAAGAAGCGACGAAACGGATTGCAGCCGAAGAGAAAATAGAAGAACTTGAATCATCATTAGCAAGTATCGAGACATCAGAAGGATCAGATAATCTGGCTGATGCAGAAGCATACGAGGATATTCCCGAAGAAGAATATGTAGAGGAAGAAGAAGTGGCAACCGATTTTGAGTATGATCCGTATGGCGCAGACCGAGATTGTGGAGATTTTTCAACTCCGCAGGCTGCTCAAGATTTTTATCTTGCTGCCGGAGGTCCTATGGATGATCCACACGACTTAGATCGCGATAACGATGGAAACGCATGCGACTGGAATTAATTTTTTTACTTTATTTTTTCTGATATATCATGAATGAGCCTATTTCTCTTTTGACTTTGAATACAATTAAATATTTCATTTCTCTTGAAACAATTATCAGACAAGTTTAGGATCCTACTATAAGTAAGCAGTCAAAGTATTGAATATAGTAGAGATTTATCGTCTATTACATCCAATTTGAGAGTAATCCTCACTATGAACATGTCTTGTGTACTTTCATTTTCCTCACAAAGAGGAGGTAGCTGTTTAGCTACCTCCTCTTTGTTTTACATTTATTATAGTCTATTGTTATCTTCTCGATTTAAATCGGATTTAGTAGCGTTACCTTCATCAATATCTGCTTCCTCACGTCGTACTGTCTCAGAAACTGTTTCTGTGTCACGCACCTTGCGTTTTCCGACGACGATTTCTTCGGAAACCACATCTTCTTTTGAGACGACGACTCGTTCCTCTGTGAGTGGGACGTGGATGGAGTCATTCTCATCCACGAATGCGTCTGTTCCCGACGTATTTTGATCCACTTTACGTCGCTCTACATAAACTTCTTCACGCTCGACTGGTACTTCAATTGATTGTTCATCTTCCACTACATGCTTACTGACATTTACTTCTCCAGTTTGTACTTTTTCTTTATCAACATTTAGTCGTTCCTCATGCAAGCGGAGACGTTCTTCCTCTGTGTCACTATTCATTCCAGTGACACCCGCCCGATCGGCACCTGATGTGTGATCGTATCCTTGAGTCCGATTTACATCTGCAAGATGATCATTATGATCTTGATTTGCATCTACCCCAGTTCGGTCGTATTGATTTTCGCTTTCACCAGTAAACTGATTGTAACTTTGATTGTGTTTCTCATAAGTGTCATTGTAATCGTTGTCTACATATAGAACCAATTTACCATTCTCTACTTGCCGACGATATTCTTCTGTTTCATCATGTGTTAAGCCCATTCCTCGAAATGCTTCAGTTGAAGAATCATCTGAAAAAGCAGCCATGAATTTCCCCATAAACCCTTGGTTCTGCTGTTCACCTGCAGTTTCTACATTAACGTTTGTTTGATTCTCTACCATAGAGAAGGAATGTTTATCTTGAGCTACAACATACATGTCTCTTTCATCATACCCTTGTGCTTTTAATTCATTTACTTTACTCAAAACTTCCGCTTGGGTATTAAATACTTCAATGAATGTGTTTTCTTTTCTACTCATTTTCTATTTCCTCCTTATAATAAATTTTCTGAAACGATAATTAAGTGGCGAAGAAACATCTTACGTGCCAATATTTGATTTTCCCCTACTTTTTTTTTGGTTAAACATGAACGACCTTTACATCTTTAAGTCACTCACCACTTCTTTTTATCTATTAATCCTTCTAGAAAACTCATAGTGAGTTTTTATACCATCGAAGAAGAAATAGAATAACTATGAAGCCAATTTATTTATAGTTCTTGAATGATCAATTATAAGGTAAACTTGTACAATAAAATCGACATGAAGAATAGTAAATCCTCTTCATGATAATTCGGATTAAGTTGTATTTATCAGTATAAATAGTGTTGATGTTTCAATTTAAAAATTGAAATAATTTCCTTAAAAAAGAATAGTTATAATAGTCCATAGTCGCTTTAATCTTTAAGTTTTAGCTTCCTTTTATGTTTTATAGTGACTTCAGCTTATTAATAAAGAAAAAAAATTTGAAAAAGGAGCTGATTTCATTATGTAGACCAGCTTCTTTCTCAGGATTTTGCTTTCGTATATAATTAAGTAACACGCTTTAGTTAAACGAAACTAAGTTAGTAGCTAAAATATATGTATCATAGAATGCAGACTATGCTTATGATGATTTCTAATACTTCGACAACTTAAGATATTTATTTAGTCGCTTGTGGTCTAGGAATGATAACAATGAAGTAGACGGAGATAGCGATGGAAAGGCTTGCGATCAAACCTAACACTTATATTGTAATGAACTTAGTTTTAGCACAGAAACTAAGAGAGAAGTTTTTTCTTTTTTATTAGTCTTAACGATTTAACTAAATGAATAAGATTGGATGGTAATAAAAGATGAATCAAGCTGTAGAAGATATCAATCACTCGGTCACTATTGAAGCTCCTATTGAAGAAGTTTGGGGGCGAATCTCGACCGCTCGTTCTCTATCTCAATGGTTTATGCCGAACGATCTCATTGCACGTCCAGGGTATCAATTTCATCTTCAATCTCCTTTTGGTCCATCTCCCTGCACAGTACTCAGCGTACTGCCAGAAAAAGAATTATCATTTCGTTGGGATGAGGACGGATGGATTGTGACTTTCTCTTTGAGTACAATGAATGACTTGACAATCTTTACCGTGAATCATGGTGGCTGGAAAAATGCTTATGATTTAGTCCCAAAGGCAAATCAACCACAAGGTCAGGTCCGTAATTTCTTGTCTCAGGGATGGTATGGGATCTGTCT
>NZ_WBYY01000081.1:0-13174 GCF_048985645.1 Exiguobacterium sp. A1_3_1
CTATTATACGATCCCAGGCGATTTTTGGTTAGGTAAGGGATCGGCGCTAGACTTTACGGAAGATGAATGGTTCCTCACCTTGAAACGTGCCTATTACATGGATGAACTGATCACAAAGCATGGACAAATCATGGATCAATATGATCCAGAGAAGCGGGTCGGTCTCATCATCGATGAATGGGGAACATGGTTCGACGTTGAACCAGGAACAAACCCAGGCTTCTTGTATCAACAAAACTCTATTCGAGATGCACTCGTCGCAGCAATTCACTTCAATATCTTCCATAAGCATAATGACCGTGTTCACATGGCGAATATCGCGCAAATGGTCAATGTGCTTCAAGCAATGATTTTAACGGAGGGGGACCAGTTCATTCTCACGCCAACATACCATGTCTTTGAGATGTATCGCGTCCATCAAGATGCTGAACGTGTCGAGCTAGCAGCCATCACGCGTGACTATGTAGCCAAAGAAGAATCGATTCCTTCTGTAAACGCGACAGCTTCTCGCGATGCTGATGGTGTATTGCATATTAGCCTCTGCCAGCTCGATCATCAAAATAGTGATAAGGTCGAAATTGATCTGCGGGGAATGGGGACGATTTCGGACGTATCAGCGCGCATTTTAACAGCAGAGCATCTCAATGCTCATAATACGTTTGAACAACCAGACGTGGTTGCGCCACGTGAGCATGAGGTCAAGGTGACAGAAGACGGGAAGCTAATCATGGATGTTCCAGCGATGAGCGTCATCACACTGGCGGTTCGCTGAGATGAAAATCGTCGAGACAAGACGGTGTCGTACTTGTCCTCCAACAGAAGTAGACACTGATTGGTTATTGACCATCGACGCGGAAGTCATGGCACAAGTCACAGACGCTGAATATCAGGAACGTCTTCGTCAATGTGCAGTCTGTTCGTTTTACCAGGACGATACCTGTTTGAAATGCGGATGCTATGTCTCTTATCGGGCACGCCTTGCAACAAAGCATTGTCCGGTGAAGGTTTGGTAAAAAAGGAGCGACTTGAGATGGAACGACAAGAAGTAGTAGATCAGACGGCATTTATGCTCGAGAACGATATGTGTCGTTTACGTATATTGACATATGGAGCAACTCTGCAAGAGTTTTCGATTCAAGATGAGGGATGGAAAAACCTCATCTTGTCTTACGATACGGTTGAAGAATACAAGACAGACACATATTACTTGGGCGCGACCGTCGGCCGTGTCGCCGGGCGAATCGAGGACGGAACATTCGATATGGACGGTGTAACGTACCATCTGCCTCAAAACGAAGGGAAGCATCATCTTCACGGAGGAGACGGTCTCCACTGTCGATTCTGGAAAGTGGAAGACGTATCTAATACGCATCTCATTCTTCGGTATGTAAGTCCTGATGGTGAAAATGGCTATAAAGGGGTACTCGATGTCAGAGCTTCGTTTGTGTTGTTAAAAGACGGTGTCAAGATCATGTATGAGGCAATCAGTGACACGGATACGGTGGTTGATATGACAAATCATACGTATTTCAATCTAAGTAGCGGAAACCGAGACATCTTACAGCATGAATTGACGTTACCGGCTAATCAATTTGCTGAGCTTCGAAATGATTTGATTCCTACAGGTCGCCTATTGGATGTCGATCAGACCCCTTTCGACTTCCGATCAGGACGAATGCTGGGAGATGGTCCAGCTTCAAGCCATCCACAAAATCAACTCGTCAATGGTTATGATCATCCTTTTTTATTCGACGACCATCGAAAAGCGACGCTGTACGATCCTGAAAGTAAACGCTCCTTGATGTTGTCTACGACTGCACCTGCTCTCGTGCTCTATTCAGGAAACCAGATGAATGAAGAAACGATGTTACGTGAGGGACGCTCTCGAAAATATTATGGTGTTTGTCTGGAGCCTCAACATCTTCCTGACGCCGTTCATCACAGTAATTTTCCTTCTATCCAATTATCGGCGGGGCAGACGTATCACTGGGAAACGGAATATCGTGTCGGGAAAGGAGTCAGTCGATGAACCTCGAACAGATACAAAAGCAGGTTGCCACATGTTCTTGTGGAAATCCACACCATCCGATTTCGATTGAGCAAATCAATGCCTCGGAAAAGGTGTGGCAATCGCTAGTCAAGTTTGTGCAGAAGAAAGAGTGGCGGCATCTTCTCGTCATCGCTGATGTCACTACGCAGACGGTCGGTTATTCCCCGTTGCAGAAAGCATTGATGACGGTAGGAATTGATGTAACCTTAGTCACGCTCTCACCGAACAAACAGGGGGACGTCGCAGCTGATGAACTAGCAGTTGTACAAGTAATGCTCGAGCTGGATGATAGTGTGGATGCATTGATTGCACTTGGAGCAGGTACCATTCATGATGTGACGCGGTTTTGTGCTGCAAAAGCAAAAATCCCATTCTTATCTGTGCCGACCGCTCCTTCAGTGGACGGATTTACTTCAAAAGGAGCCCCCTTAATCATAAGAGGGAAGAAAATCACCTATCAGCTCGTCTCACCAATTGCAGTATTCATTCCAAGCGACATTATCCGTGATGCACCTCGTGCGTTAGTGGCGGCAGGTGTCGGCGACATGCTTGGGAAGTACACCTCCTTACTGGATTGGCGTTTTGGTGCCTCTGATGGACAAGAACCCTTTTGTCCTGTAGTTGCTCGATTGACAGAACAAGCTTTATTCGATTGTGTAAAAGCTCTACCAGATATCTATGCAGAAAAAGCGGAAGGTTTAGATCAGCTGATGGATTCATTGATTTTATCAGGAATTGCGATGTTGATTTTTGGACACTCACATCCTGCATCTGGTGGAGAACACCACCTCTCTCATTACTGGGAGATGGACTTCTTGACACACGAACGTCCGGCGGTCTTGCATGGCACCAAAGTTGCAATTGCGACGATGGAACTCATCGATACCTATAAAGCGATGATTCAAGAGCAGTCTACTGTACCGAGGGAGCTGGAGGAGTGGGCGACTCAGCTCCCGACACGACAGAAGATGGAGTCCGTTTTTAATTCGTTACAAGCCCCGATTCGACCAGAGGAAATCGGTATTTCACCCCTTCTCCTAGCGAGTAGCAAGAGAGAAGCGTATCGGCTTCGCGAAAGACACACCCTGTTAAAACAGTTGAGCTTACAAACGATCCACTTTGAAACAGAGGAGCGTTCATTATGACAGAGACAATCGTAAATCCAATCGTAGAACAACGCGCGGATCCATGGATCATGCGTCATACAGATGGCTATTATTATTTTACGGCGTCCTTACCTGATTTTAGCGGGATTCCGCTACGTCGCGCTCAGACGCTCGGGGAATTGACTGGAGCAGAAGAAAAAGTCGTGTGGAAGAAGCGCTCCACTGGAATTATGAGTGCCAACATTTGGGCGCCAGAATTGCATTATATTAAAGGAAAATGGTACCTCTATTTCGCGGCGGCACGTGAAGATGCTATTTTTGATCATCGCATGTATGTTCTCGAGAATGGTTCTGCCAATCCGTTGGAAGGCGAATGGGTGGAAAAAGGACAAATCAAGACATGTAAAGAATCGTTCGCCCTCGATGCAACAACTTTCGAGCATGAGAACCGGTTATATTACATTTGGGCTCAGAAAGATCCTGAAATTGAAGGGAATTCCAATCTCTATATCTCTGAAATGGAGAATCCTTGGACATTGACAGGGCCCCAGACAATGATTGCAACACCTGAATATTCATGGGAAAAAGTTGGCTTTCTGGTGAACGAAGGACCTGCTGTTATGAAGCGGAATGGACATATATATGTGACGTTCTCGGCAAGTGCAACAAATCATAACTACTGTGTAGGTCTTCTTCGTATCGATGAAAAAGAAGATATGTTAGATGCCACTCATTGGAAAAAATACCCGCAACCCATTCTTACGACAAATGAGTCAATCTGTGAATACGGACCAGGTCATAACAGTTTCACGACACTCGCAGATGGGACCGATATAATTGTCTATCATGCGCGGAACTATAAAGAAATCGAAGGTGATCCATTATGGGATCCGAATCGTCATACGTATATACGACCATTTTCTTGGCAGGGAGAAATGCCTGTTTTTAAAAATAGGATGGTCAACGAGGAGGTCACACGATGAACCAGACAGAGGATCGGAATCTTGTTTTAGAGCAACGGGCAGATCCATGGGTGTATCTCCATTCTGATGGTTATTATTATTTTACAGCATCCGTTCCTGAATATGATCGAATCGAATTGCGTCGTGCTACATCTCTTCATGAACTAAAAGATGTAGAAGCGGTGACAGCTTGGGTAAAACCTGATACTGGTCCGATGAGTGATCTGATTTGGGCACCCGAATTACATCATATTCGTGGAAAATGGTATCTTTATTTTGCAGCTGCGAAGTCACGTGAAATTGTAAACGGACTTTTTGATCATCGCATGTTCGTGTTAGAGAATGGTTCGGACAATCCGCTAGAAGGCGAATGGATAGAACGAGGACAAATTGAAACACAGTGGGATTCGTTTGCTCTTGATGCGACCGTTTTTGAACATCAAGATGTTCATTACTTAGTGTGGGCACAAAAAGATCCTTCCATCGAAGGGAACTCGAACCTTTATATCGCTTCTTTAAAGAATCCTTGGACCATTCAACAACCGCAAGTCATGTTGACGAAACCAGAGCTTGATTGGGAGACAAAAGGCTTTCTGGTGAACGAAGGACCCGCAGTCCTGAAGCGTAATGGACAAATCTTCATTACGTATTCTGCTAGTGCAACGGATGAGAATTATTGCATGGGTATGTTGAGTGCTTCAGAAGACGCTGACCTATTGAATCCGGATGTTTGGGAAAAGTCATTGCGGCCCGTCTTCGCGACGAACGAAGCGGCTGGCCAATATGGACCAGGACATAATAGCTTTACGGTAGATGAGCAGGGACGAGATATTATTGTCTATCATGCACGGACCTACACGGAAATCGAGGGTGATCCTCTATACGATCCGAATCGTCATACACGGGCACAGATCTTTACGTGGAGTATTGATAAGAAGCCATATTTTGATAAGCCGATTTAAATAGAGTCAATATTAGCTTTTTATTCATATGAAATATAGTGAATTTCGTATACATGGTGTCGTGTTAAACGGTCATGAAGTCAAAATAAAACATCCCCTTTGTAGAGCAATTCTACCAAGGGGATGTTTTTTGGTGAAAGATATAACCCTTAAATCTTAAAGCGATTTGTCCCTTTTTCTAAAACATCTGTCGTTTCGTTTAAAGTGACAACTAAATCATGCAAAGCAGTGACCGTACCAATCATCTGTTCTGATGCTGCAGCGACTTCTTCGTTCCCTGCAGTATGTTCCTCAGCGACGGATGCAATCTCGCCTAACGCGTGACGAATGCGATTTTCTGATTGAAGGACGTTCTGCATTTGACGCGCCATATGTTGTGAAGACTGGGACACGACATCGACGTGTTCTGTCAATCGACTAAAGGATTGATCCGTATCAAGAATGGATTGCTTACCGGCCTCTGTCTCACTGACTGTCTCAGTAAAACTTTTTTCCATTGATCGCGTACTGATGAGGACATTGTTTACAATAGAGGAGATTTGACTGACGTTTTCTGCAACGTGCATGGAGAGGTTCTTCACCTCAGAAGCGACGACGGCAAATCCTTTTCCTTGCTCGCCAGCGCGAGCAGCTTCGATCGCAGCATTCAATGCCAGGAGATTGGTTTGTTCAGAGATATCACGAATGATAGAAATGAGACCTTGGATTTCTTCTGATTGTCGATTGAGCTCTTGCACTTGATTCGTTGAACGTTGAACGTGAGAATGGATGACGTTCATTCGCTCGACAGACTGATGCATATGAGCGCGACCCTCTTGTGTCAATTCATTCATCTCAATTGTAGCGTTATTAATATTCGTGCTGACTTCATCCGTGCTCTGAATCAAACCTGCGAACGCATTCATCTCTTCGTTGAGAGAATGAGTTACGTGAGTCTGGCTCTCAGTTCCTACAGCAATCTCGGTCATCGTATGCGCGATTTGCGTCGATCCGTCGAGGACTTCCTGTGAACTAGAGTCGATGGTTTCACTAGTTTGAGTGATCAATATAGAAGTTTTTTTGATTTCGCCAATCATCTTACTCAACATGTCGTTCATGTCTTGCATCGATACGGCAAGGGAGTGGACCTCATCGTTCGTGCTCACTTTCAAATCTCGCAATCGAAGATCCGCATTTTTTAAATCACCTGCTGCAATGAATTGAGCGGCTTCTTGGAGCGTACGAATTGGATCAAGCTTGCGCATAAGAATCCACCGTAAGTAAATCAATGTGATACCAAGGAAGAGGATGAGACCTAAAAAGAAGAGCGGGAAGTTTTGTTTAGCGAGAGCCATCGTGAGTTCATGGACCTCATCTGCTGAAATATCCCCACCTAAAATACCGATGACGCTGCCGTCAGCGGATTTAATCGGAACAAAAACACTGATATATTTACCGTATTTCTTGTCTTCGATGATATCAGTAGCGTGTGTCTTACCTGAAAGAACGTCTTTTACGTCTTTGTAAGAAGCGCCAGTTGAAAGTTCTCCGATGTCACTGGCGCTCTCCGAAGAGCTACCATCTACCATGAGCTTTACGTGATCATCTTCGACGAGTGCCGTATACGTATAAAGAAGACCATTTTGTTGACGCAGATCATCTAGCTGAGAACGAAGTTTCTCATAATCTGTTCCTTCTTCAGGTTGAACGAGAAAACGCTCATATGTTGTAGGATCAATTTGTTTTGCGATCCGTTGGAGATCTTGGGTAGCTGTCTTTTTGAGAGTAGACAGTGCCGTTTGTGTGGTGTTGAAATAAAGTGCGACGTTACTGAACAAGAAAAATAAAAGAAGAATCATACCGATAATAAGGGATAGTCTGTTTCTTAAAGAATGCGTACGTTTGTTTTGCATACAAGTCCTCCTGAGTTTTTTCCATACAGACAGTAATATCGGTATATGTTATCAATTGTTTAGATTATCCTCTAAAGTAAAAATTTTCAGATAGTGAAGAAAGTGTAAAGTCTTGTGTCAACACAAGTCACTTAATAGACGAACGTAAAATATAAAAAGTCTCATCACATTATTAAAGATAAGTCGTTCCAAAAATCATTGCAGTTAGTTATTTTTCATCTACATTTTATGAATTTGGGGTATGGACATTTTAAGTATCTATATACAACTAAAACAATCCAAAAGGTTCTCGTATTGAAAGCAAAAAAATGGAGAAACATGTACCCTTGAGAAGTACGTGTTTCTCCATAGATTTCTGTCCATTGCTTTATCAAACTATGTCCCAGTTTTATCTCGAAGTGAGTTCGATGTTTGATCACTCGAAAGACGTATTGATGGGTGATTTACTCATATAAAATGCATCATATCGCTTTGAAAATTGACTGAGATACGGAAATAAGAATTTTCATTTAAGGGACGACTAAAGTAGTAATTTAGAAATGGTCACATTCTTATTGACTAAGCCATAGCGCTTATTCTGATGTCTACTATAATCTCCATATTCAAATGCTGATTTCACTGAATCATAGATTAGTGGTCCATGGATTCATTTCTTAAAAAGATAGGCTTTAAAAGAGTAAACAATTTTCAACTATTGAATAGAAGGGAATCTAAATTAAATAAAAAAGGAAAATCCAGTGCCGGTCATCTAAGGACACACGAACAATAATTGGTTTTAAAAACTGATAGACGTAATAAAAATCTATTCCTTAAAAATGGAATAGATTTTTATTGGGTAAATTGAATTTAATTAAAAGCCATAGAAGAACATTTGCTTTATCTAAAGCTGAGTTACTACTACTGAGGAAGTTCAGTTTGTTCTCTTTGCTTTTGTGAGCAAACACGATAAATAGGCTGATTTAATAAGAGTGGTTTCAGTAGTAATTGAAGAACAATAGCCTCGATGATGGATAAAAGAATCAAAATAAGTACAGAACTGGTGTGTAATGCTTCATTGAAGTAACACACGTTTAAAATGAATAATAAAACTAAATGAATGACGAAAGCAATCTTATCCAAAGGATATACCTCCTCTCATGTGACCAATCCATTTACCTTAAAAAGCTTAAAAAGATAAATGAGTAAACGGATAATAAAGTAAGTATGATGTGCTATCTTCGCATATATACCCTTCTTCTAGAAAATTCTATCATTCAAAAGCGAAAAAAGATTAGTCAGAGAGAGATGCTAGCGCGTTATTCCAATTCCCAAATCTTAATTTAATCATAGCGACAGATGGACCTACATTATCTCTTAACCATTTCCGATATTGCGTTATGGTAAGGTTACATGTATTTAAATCTAAGCAAGCAGACTGGAGTGCTTTCAAACAGTTTGTTTTCGATTGTGCATCACCCGAAAGATACCCATGGTAAGTTAATGCCTGCTTCCAGCTCCCGTAATGATGTGTAATGTTACTAGCACTCATCATGGAAGGATGTTTTTTTCTCAATTCAGCATATTGACGCACAGTAAATGAAGGACCTATCTTTTTGGAACATAAATGTAAGCTCTCTTCTATTGATAGTTTATTGCGAATCGAAATTGATTTTTCTTTTGAGGTACGAGGTATTGTTTTCTTTTCTGGCTTTATCGGAACCTTTACAATGCCACTCTCATTTAAAAAGTTGTTCCAGCTTCCAAAAAGTTGGATGACTTTTTCAAATGATGGGTAAGGTAAAAAAATTGTGAGAGTGATGTAATAGGTTGCCTTCATTGGTTTAGTATGAAGACGTTGGAGAGTTTGAATTAAATGAATCAATTTTTCCTTCTGAACAGAAGGAGGAAGCGATGAAAACGAATTTAGCGGTTCAGTCATTTTATAATAGATCCCTTCTACTCATTGTGGTTGAGCTATAAAAAGTAAGTGATTCATAGAGCTTATCCGAAACATTAATCAAAAGAAACGGAAAGATAACCTTTGATATCAAAGGTTATCTTTCCGTTTAGAGAAATTTAGACATCAAATTTCTTCGATTCTGATTCCAAATGATTCGTTCGTTCATTCAAGTTTTCTACTAAATTATGCAAGGTAGTGATGGTAGCGATCATCTGCTCCGATGCAGCTGCTACCTCTTCATTACTTGCCGTGTGTTCTTCCGCAACTGTAGCAATCTCCTTAAGAGCCGTTCGGATTTTTTGCTCAGAAGCTAAGACATGATTCATTTTTTCCGTCATTTGTTTGGTGGACGTAGAGACGTCAGTAACCTGGGATGATAGATTCTCAAATGTCTTATCCGTTTCAAGAACGATTTGCTTACCACTTTCCGTGGCTTGCACTGTAGTAGAGAAACTCTGTTGCATCTGAGCTGCACTCGCCTCGATTGAGGTGACGATTGAGGCGATTTCACTCACACTACTAGCAACATGACTCGACAGATTTTTTACCTCTGTAGCGACGACAGCGAATCCTTTGCCTTGTTCACCAGCTCGAGCGGCTTCAATAGCTGCGTTAAGTGCAAGAAGATTGGTTTGTTCCGAAATACCACGAATGATTCCGACTAAAGCTTGAATATCAGAAGATTGTTGTTTTAATTGCTCGACCTGATCTGCAGATTGAATGACTTGCTGATGAATGTGATTCATTCGTTCTACTGACTGTTGCATTTGGTCACGTCCGATTTTTGTTAATGAAGTCATATCTACAGTTGTCTCTTGAATGGACTGACCAGATTCGGAGGCAGTTTGAATCAGCGAAGAAAAACTTTGCATTTCTTCATTTAAAGAGAGTGTGACATGTGTCTGGCTCTCTGTACCGATTGCGATCTCTCCCATTGTACGCGCAATTTGTGTAGAACCATCTAATACTTCTGTAGTGCTATGATCGATTGAATGACTTGTCGTCGTGACAAGATTTGATGTTTGTTTAATATCAGCAATCATTACTCGTAGCATCTCATTCATGTCACGAATGGAGATTGCTAAAGCATAAATTTCATCTTTTGAAGGAATGGTCAAGTCCGTTAATGTTTGTTTTGCTTGTTTAAGATGTCCTTTAGCAATGAGGTCTGCGACTGATTGCAATGTTTCGAGCGGTCTTAACTTCCGTCCAAGAACAACATATAACAAGATAAGCGTTCCAAGGAGTAACAACAATAATAAGCCGATAAAGAGAGGAAGGTTTTGTTTTAACAAAGAAGTCGTTAATTCAGTGACTTCTTTCGCAGCAATATCCGTTCCTAAAATACCAATGACTTGACCCGAAGAACTTTTTAAAGGTACATACACGCTGATGTACTCCCCATAATCAGGATCTTGAATGACATCAGTCGCAAAAGTTTGTCCTTTTAACACATTTTTCATATCTTTTGCTTTTGCTCCAGTCGCAGGGGAATCAATTTTTACAGCGTCCTTTGCAGGTAATCCATCTACTAATAGATGAACTTTATTATTTTCTACTCGTGCTGTGTACGCATACATCAAGCCGTTTTCTTTTCGAAGGGTATTTAATTGTTCACGCAATTGATCGTACTTTGTTGAGGGTGTGAGATCACTAAGAAAATCTTTGTATTTATTCATATCGATAGTAGAAGCAATTCGCAATGCATCTTTTTCAGATGTAGCTTTTAAAGTAGATAATGCAGTTTGTTTAGTATTAAAGTAAAGGGATGCACTACTTAGAATAAAAAATAAAGTAAAGATTAGTCCGATAATCAACAATAATCGAGTGCGAATGGAGTGTTTTTTTTCGCTCATGCTCAACCTCCTAAATAAATTGGTAACGAAAGTATAGTTCATATATCGGACGTGATGATGAAAAAGTAAACAGTATTTTCAATCATATATTTAATTATTTATACATCTTTAAATTCGGGTATATAAAAATACACTGTTCTTATTATTATTTTGATAGAAGGAGAAGAGCGACAAGAAGTATTATTTCTAGCACTATATAAGGAGGATTGAAAATGTATTCTTATTCAGTTTCTGCTTATCAATCTAAATTCATTTTTGAAAACGAACTAAGAAGAAATGGTTTGACTACAAAAACTGCTAAGATCACATTATTTTCTTGTTTGGGATGTCGAACATTAATTCTAGCAAAACCAGACGATTTGGTTACCCATCAATGTTGCGGAGAAAAAAGAAAGTTCGTATGAGTCAACTACAACTCATTGTTTAAGATAGTTGAATGAACAAAAAAGGCAGAAAGTAAGAGTTATGACATTATTGTATTCTCTCTTCTGATATCCATTCCCACTTTATGTTCTTTCCTTTTCCGATACATCGCATCTGACCTTTATTTCGCAAAATACGCAGCATTTTTTCGACGAGCTGTTTACCTGCCTCAGGGTGATGTTCTAACAACTGTTGTTTTGTGAAAGGTTCCGATTGGGACGTTATAAACGTAAAAATTTGCTCCATCTTGATTTCGGAAATGGAACGGTCTTTGTAAATATTGATAAAGCTGTTTGTTTCCTTATAAGCTGTAAGAACAGTTTCTAAGTAGAATTGAATCCATTGATGTGGCGGTAAAATGGCATCAGCATCATGATCGTTACATCTCTGAAGGAAGCTGTCATGAAAACTGTTGTAGGATTCATTAAATTGTCGATCGAGTGAAAAGTAACATTGGATTCGATAATCAAATTGATGAAGTAAGTAAATATTCAACAGCCTCATGAGTCTTAATGCATCATAATGACCTCTTATTTGTTTAAAAAATTTATGGAGTAATAATGGAATCGCAATTAAAGGATGCAGTTTTTGGACTTCAATCGATGATCGAAATTCAAAAAATAACTGTTGAAGGTCTTCTGTAGAAAGACATTGACTAGTCGGTGTTATAGGGTGGGGAAGTAATGGATTATCAGGAAATAAACTTGTTTTTTCATTAAATTGATTAATAGTCAAATACTGATTTATTTCCTTTTGGATAATATATACGATGCGAAAATCATAAACTGAATATTCGATATGATGATCGTGTATATAAGATAGGGCGTCACGATGACCAGCAAGCTCACGTTCTTGTATATGAAAAGGACTATACGTGTTTCTTACCAGTTGGATCATACGTTCTTCCGCTAAATGTATAGAAGTCAAATTGTTCAACGCTTGAATCGTCAATAGATTTGCCTGTCGTTGTAAATGTTTCATTAAAGAAGGATATTTCATCTCTTTTTTATGTAAATGTTGATCATAGTATTCAATTTTATGAACGAATTCTACAAGTTGTGTATCTTCTTTGTAAAAAGTGGCTGTACTTAATGAATTAATTTTCATTACGTTCCTCCATTCGTCTAAGCACAAAATATTTTACTTTATAACACTTTATCATTATTTCAATTATTTTGAAAATAGTATTTTAATCTAGGTAATCTGTATAAGAAATAAATTATCAAATAATCTTTAAAAGGTTTAATGATTATTCATTGGGGAATACGTTAGTAATGTTATTTCAAGTTGATTAGAACTGATGACTTATTTGCACTGTGTCAGTAAATGAGCATCGATATAATCAAAACTCCCAAAAAGTGAGGAGTAGTCTAAGGACTACTCCTCACTTTTAATGTTATCTAGTATAATTCTTAAAAAAATACTGGAGCAGGGCAATAATTTCATCAATTGGTTCGTGAGCAGCTAATACGATTTGATGCTTGCTTCCATTTGAAAACTCCAGATAAAAACGCTTCTCAAGCGTTGGAAGACTTAGATGGTAATGAACTTCACCAACAAAAATTCGAGCAGATTCTAATTGTTTAGGGCTCGTTGAATAGTGTGAAATTGGTTCGTTGAAGTATATCTTAACTTTCGCCGCATTCGCTGTAGTGATGATATTTTCAAAAACAAAACACTGTATAAAAATATGTTTTTCTAGGTGACTTGTAAGTTGATCTCCTTTGATGAGTTTCAATGTTGTTCACCTCTTTCTCATAAGTAAAAGGACATTAATGAATAATGTCCTTTTTGATTACATAGTTGATGCTGTAATGCACTTAAAACTGATTGAAATCAGTTGGTGGATCAATAGGTTTATTTGAATCCTTTGGACGATCAAAGTTAGGACCTTTATGCTCATCTGGATCGATCGGGTAATCATCTTGTTGTGCTAAATCGTTTTCTGGCAATGCACCTTTTGGTGTACCATGTGTCGTCTCAT
>NZ_WBYY01000082.1:0-13172 GCF_048985645.1 Exiguobacterium sp. A1_3_1
TTAGTCTCGTGGGCTCGGAGATGTGTATAAGAGACAGCGGTTGAGGTGATCTAATGTTTCAAGCGATCTCCAATATGTGGCGCGTAGCTGACATTCGTCGGCGCATTCTCTTTACCTTGGCATTGGTTATCGTGTTCCGGATCGGAGCACATATCCCGGTGCCGATGGTAAACACGGAAGTGTTCAAGATTGACCAGAATGGTATTCTTGGTTTCTTGAACTCGTTCGGCGGGAATGCTTTGCAGAATTTCTCACTCTTTGCGATGGGAATCATGCCGTATATCACGGCCTCGATCGTTGTCCAACTCTTACAGATGGACGTTGTTCCAAAGTTTGCCGAATGGGCAAAACAAGGAGAGGCGGGCCGTAAGAAGTTAGCAACGGTAACGCGCTATGGAACGATCGTACTCGGCTTAGTCCAAGCGTTTGGAATCGCGCTTGGATTTAACCGTATCTACCCAGGTCTTGTCGACGAACAGTTCGGCACCTGGACATACGTTATGATTGCACTCGTATTGACAGCGGGAACAGCATTCTTGATGTTCATCGGTGAACTCATCACGGAGAAGGGCATTGGTAACGGGATATCAATGATCATCTTCGCTGGGATCGTCGCGGGCTTCCCGAATGCATTCCGCCAGATTTACGAAACGAAGCTCCAAAATGCAGGGGATGCTTTGTTTGTAAACGTGCTTTATATCGTACTCTTGCTTTTAATCATCATCGCGGTCATCGTCGGAGTCATCTATGTTCAGCAAGCTGCACGTAAGATTCCGATTCAGTACGCTAAGCGTACGGTGAACCGGACACCAGTTGGCGGTCAATCGGCACACTTGCCGATCAAATTGAACGCTGCCGGTGTTATTCCAGTCATCTTCGCGGTGTCGTTCATGGTGACGCCACCAACGATTGCGAGTTTCTTTGCAAGTCCGGAGACGGCAACGAAGATCCGTGACATTTTCGACTATACGAGTCCAATCGGTATGTCGATCTATGTGGCACTGATCATCGCGTTCTCGTACTTCTATACATTCGTTCAGGTTAACCCGGAACAAATGGCAGAGAACCTTCAAAAACAAGGCGGATACATTCCTGGTATTCGTCCTGGTAAGCAAACGGAGCAGTACATCACGAAGATTCTATACCGTCTGACATTCTTCGGTTCACTCTTCCTCGCTGTCATCGCGGTGACGCCGACATTCTTTATTAAGTTTGCTGGCTTACCGAACTCGGTGCAGATTGGTGGAACGAGCTTGTTGATCGTCATCGGTGTAGGACTAGAGACGATGAAACAGATTGAAAGTCAATTGGTTAAACGACACTACAAAGGCTTTATCCGATAAGGCGGGAGGAAGGGGACCATCCCTTTCCTTTCTGTTGTGTCTATAGAGCTATAGAAGTGGAGGCTACCGACATGAATCTAGTATTGATGGGTTTGCCGGGTGCTGGTAAAGGAACGCAGGCTGCGAAAATCATCGAAGACTATGCGATTCCCCACATCTCGACAGGCGACATGTTCCGCGCGGCGATCAAAGATTCAACGCCACTCGGACAAGAAGCGAAATCATACATGGATAAAGGGGAACTCGTTCCGGACGAAGTCACAATCGGCATCGTACGTGAGCGTCTCGCCAAAGAAGACTGTGCAAATGGTTTTCTCCTTGACGGTTTCCCACGCACAGTGAAACAAGCAGATGCTCTTGAAGCATTACTTGAAGATCTGGGCAAACAAATTGATCACGTCATCCACATCGGTGTAGACCCGGAGAAACTTGTCCCTCGTTTGACAGGTCGCCGGATTTGCCCAACTTGCGGAGCAACGTATCATGTTCTCTACAACCCACCAAAAGTGGAGGGGATCTGTGATATCGACGGATCAGCACTTGTACAACGTGAAGATGACCAAGAGGAGACAGTACGTCGTCGCTTGGAAGTCAACGTCGCTCAAGCGCAACCTTTGATTGACTTTTACGCAGAAAAAGGGTATCTTCGTAATTTGGACGGTGATCGTCCAATCAACGATGTATATTCCGATGTTCAGGCACTCCTTGGTGATCAGTAATGATCATCACGAAAGCGCCGCGTGAAATCGACATCATGCGTAAAGCAGGACAAATCGTCGCCCGGACGCATAAGGAGCTTCAAGCTCACATTCGCCCAGGTATCACGACGGGGCAACTCGACGCGATCGCTGAACGCTATATTCGAAGTCAAGGGGCAACACCATCGTTTAAAGGGTATAATGGTTTCACGGGTAGCATCTGTGCTTCCGTGAACGAAGAGCTTGTCCATGGTATTCCGGGAGATCGTGTACTTCAGGACGGTGACATCATCTCGATTGACATCGGAGCAGAGTACAATGGGTATCACGGAGATTCAGCCTGGACATATCCGGTAGGTACAATCTCTGAAGAGACGAAGCGGTTACTTGACGTAACTGAAGAATCTCTGTATAAAGGATTGGAGCGCGCCAAAGCTGGCGTGCACCTGACAGATATTTCGCATGCGATTCAGTCACATGTTGAAGCTGCGAATTTTTCTGTAGTCCGCGAATATGTGGGCCACGGCGTGGGACAAAATTTGCATGAAGATCCGCAAATTCCACATTATGGACCACCGGGGAAAGGGCCGCGCCTGAAAACCGGCATGACACTGGCAATTGAGCCAATGGTCAACGTCGGGAAACGCTATGTTCGCACACTATCCGACAATTGGACGGTAGTGACGGTGGACGGTAGCATGTGCGCCCACTTTGAGCACACCATCGCCATCACAGACGACGGCTACGAGATCTTAACGGTCGATGCAGAGTGAGCTGTGCGCGTTATTGGTGTCACCTTTCTATAAGCCAGTATCCACTCGTGTTTGTGACCGATGATCTCTCAATGGCTCTTGTAGAAAGCCCCTAGCGCTACAAATCGTCTGGGCTCCCAATCAACTTTATAGAGAAAGGGGTATAATTGATGGCGAAACAAGATGTAATCGAAGTGGAAGGTACGGTTATCGAGCCGCTTCCAAACGCGATGTTTAAGGTGGAGTTAGAAAACGGCCACACGGTCCTCGCGCACGTCTCAGGAAAAATTCGGATGCACTTCATTCGGATCTTGCCAGGAGATAAAGTAACGGTTGAGTTGTCACCATACGACTTGACTCGCGGACGGATCACATACCGTTTCAAATAAAAACTCCGATTTTTTCAGGAGGAGGTATTCACAATGAAAGTAAGACCTTCGGTTAAACCGATCTGTGAAAAATGTAAAGTTATCCGCCGTAAAGGCAAAGTAATGGTTATTTGCGAAAACCCTAAGCATAAACAAAAACAAGGGTAATTAAACAAGGAGGTGCACACATGGCACGTATTGCTGGTGTAGATATTCCACGTGAGAAACGCATCGTCATCTCACTCACTTACATCTATGGTGTTGGTAAAACGACTGCTCAAAAAGTCTTGAAAGAAACTGGTATCTCTGAAGATACTCGTACTCGCGACTTGACTGAGGAACAATTGAACCAACTTCGTGATGGTTTAGACAAAATCAAAGTTGAGGGTGACCTTCGTCGTGAAATCTCACTCAACATCAAACGTTTGATCGAAATCGGTTGCTACCGTGGTGTTCGTCACCGTCGTGGTCTTCCAGTTCGTGGTCAAAACACTAAAAACAACTCGCGTACTCGTAAAGGCCCACGCCGTACAGTAGCGAACAAGAAGAAGTAAGGGAGGGTAAACTAAGATGGCAAAACGCAAACAGAACGTTCGTAGTAAACGTAAAGTCAAAAAGAATATTGAATCTGGTATCGTGCATATCCGTTCAACATTCAACAACACGATCGTTACGATCACTGATATGCAAGGGAATGCAATCTCTTGGGCAACTGCAGGTAACATGGGCTTCAAAGGCTCACGTAAATCGACTCCTTTCGCTGCACAAATGGCATCTGAAACAGCTGCTAAAACAGCAATGGATAACGGTATGCGTACTGTAGAAGTTAACGTTAAAGGTCCTGGTGCAGGTCGTGAAGCAGCTATCCGTGCTCTTCAAGCGATCGGTCTCGAAGTTACTGCAATCCGTGACGTTACTCCAGTACCACACAACGGTTGCCGCCCTCCAAAACGTCGTCGCGTGTAACCCGTCTTGTACTGCAGAGCGGGGATTCGAGTAGACTTTTGTTGATCGTTTGACCAAGCAAGGCAGTAGAAACGTGCACAAGGCGGTTGGCGATTGAACGCGATGGCCAACATGACGATATTCAAGGAGGGGTTCAGATGATCGAAATCGAAAAACCGAAGATTGAAACGATCGAGTTAAGCGAGAATGCTACGTTTGGTAAATTCGTAGTTGAGCCGCTTGAGCGTGGATTCGGTACAACGCTTGGTAACTCATTGCGTCGTATCCTATTGTCTTCACTTCCGGGTGCTGCAGTCACTGCAGTCCAAATCGATGGCGTTCTTCATGAGTTCTCGACGATTGATGGCGTTGTAGAAGACGTTACCCAAATCATCTTGAACCTTAAGAAACTCGCCCTCAAAGTGTACTCGGAAGAAGAGAAAACGCTTGAGATCGATATTCAAGGCGCTGGTGTTGTCACTGCTGCGAACATTACGCATGACAGCGACGTCGAAATCCTCAACCCAGAACTTCACATCGCAACGCTTGCAGAAGGTGCATCACTTCATATGCGTCTGACAGCACGCCGTGGTCGTGGGTATGTTCAGGCTGAAGATAACAAACGGGACGATATGCCAATCGGTGTCATCCCAATCGACTCGATTTACACGCCAATTCAACGTGTAAATTATCAAGTTGAAAAAACACGTGTCGGTCAAGATGCGAGCTTCGATAAGTTGACGCTAGATGTTTGGACGGACGGTTCAATCCGCCCTGAAGAAGCAGTGTCACTCGGTGCGAAAATCATGACAGAACACTTAAACATCTTTGTTGGTCTTACGGACGAAGCGCTCCATGCTGAAATCATGGTCGAAAAGGAAGAAGATCAAAAAGAAAAAGTACTCGAAATGACGATCGAAGAACTCGATCTCTCAGTTCGTTCGTACAACTGTTTGAAACGCGCTGGTATCAACACGGTTCAAGAACTCGCGAACAAGAGCGAAGACGAGATGATGAAAGTCCGTAACCTCGGACGTAAATCACTCGAGGAAGTTCAAGCGAAACTCGACGAACTCGGACTAGGCTTGCGCAAAGAAGACTAATACTATTAATTGCACGAAGGAGGGAATCCATCCATGGCATACTCGAAATTAGGCCGTACAAGCTCACAACGTAAGGCACTTTTGCGTGACCTTGCGACTGATCTCATCATCAATGAGCGTATCCAAACTACAGAACAAAAAGCGAAGGAACTTCGTCCAGTCGTAGAGAAACTCATCACTTTAGGTAAACGCGGTGATCTCCACGCTCGTCGTCAAGTTGCATCGTTCGTTCGCCGTGAAGCTGCTGGTCAAAACGCAGAGGGCAAAGCACAAGACGCGATCCAAAAATTATTCGCTGATGTGGCTCCACGTTTTGCTGAGCGTCAAGGTGGTTACACACGCATCATGAAAATGGGACCACGTCGTGGTGACGGCGCAGAAATGGTCATCATCGAACTCGTTTAATCCTCATTAAATGATTCGCCATAAAAGGGCAGTGCGTATCCCGCTTCTGCCCTTTTGCTACAAAATGAAAGTATTGATTTGATGAAGGAGGAGAGATCATGGACAAGCTGATTGAACTGGAACAGGTCACCTATCGGTATCCGGAACAGGAGCAAGCAGCCCTACACGAGGTCTCTCTGACGATTCGTTCAGGTGAATGGGTCGCCATCGTTGGTCACAATGGCTCTGGAAAATCAACGCTGACGAAATTGTTTAATGGATTGTTGTTACCGGAGACAGGGACCGTTACGGTTGCTGAGCGCTTTTCAAGTGCGAATCCGGAACAACTGTGGGAGATGCGTCGAGCGATCGGCATCGTCTTCCAAAATCCAGATAATCAATTCGTTGGCACGACCGTGCGCGACGACGTGGCATTTGCTCTAGAAAACTGGGGTGTGCCACGCGAGGAAATGGTTCGTCGTATCGACGACAGTCTAGCGCGCGTTGGCCTTACGGATTTTGTTGATCGGGAACCCCATCAACTATCCGGCGGACAGAAGCAGCGTGTCGCAATCGCTTCGGCGCTTGCGATGCGCCCTGATGTTCTCGTGCTTGATGAAGCCACATCGATGCTTGATCCATTAGCACGACAAGAGGTCATGTCGACCGTTCAGGAACTCCATGCGACTCACCCAATGGCGGTCATCGCGATTACACACGAATTAGACGAAGTATTACGGGCTAGTCGTGTCATCGTCATGGATGCCGGGAAAATCGTATTAGAAGGATCCCCTCAGGAAGTCTTTCGTCATGCATCGTTCTTAGAAGACATCGGACTCGATGTTCCATTCGTTGTTCGGGTACAAGAACGTTTACGGGCGCAAGGTCTCTCACTCGAGGAGACGATACTAGATGAAAGAGAATTGGTGAACCGTTTATGCCAATCTTAATCCAGGAATTAAATTATACGTATCAACTCAATAGTCCGTTCGAACGAGTCGCGCTGCGTGATGTGAATCTTGAGATTCCGTCAGGGGCGCTTGTTGCGTTTGTAGGGCACACCGGATCCGGGAAATCGACGCTCGTGCAACACATCAATGGGTTGCTCAAGCCGACAGCGGGGAAGGTACAAGTCGATGACATCATCGTCGAACCGAAGAAAAAACAAGATCTCAAGCCATTAAGACGTCGCGTCGGGCTTGTTTTTCAATATCCGGAATATCAATTGTTCGAAGAGACGGTCTTAAAAGATGTCATGTTCGGTCCGATGAACTTCGGTCATGACGCCGCGACCGCTGAGCAATTAGCGAAAGAGGCATTACGGACTGTCGGACTCGATGAAGTCTTTTGGAGTCGTTCGCCGTTTGACCTGTCTGGTGGGCAAATGAGGCGTGTTGCAATTGCCGGCGTACTCGCTAGTCAACCAGACGTGTTGATCGTCGATGAGCCGACGGCAGGACTCGATCCGCAAGGACGCAAGCATATGCTGAGTCTATTTGCCCGGCTCCATGCAGAGACCGGTATGACGTTGCTCCTGATCACGCACGACATGGATCAGGTGCTTGAGTATGCCGAGCGCGTCATCGTCATGGAAAACGCTCAGGTGGCGTTTGACGGGCTACCGCTTGACCTGTTTAAAGAAGAGACATTGCTCGAGCAATTCCACCTCGATCTTCCGCACGTCTTATCGCTTGCTTGGCAAGTTGCTGATCGGCGTGGATTGCAACGACCGGACATCCGGACGGAGACCGAGTTGATCGAGTGGTTGATGACGAAAGGGGTGAGCGAATGATCGTCGGACAACATATTCCCGGTCAGTCGTACTTGCACCGGTCGTCGGCACTCGCGAAGATCATCTTTGCTTTCTGCTTCATTCCGCTCGTCTTTCTCGCGAACAACGCAGCAACAAATATTTTTTTACTTGTCTTTACGTTCTTAGCACTCATGAGTAGTCGCTTACCGCTTCGTTATGTTCTAAAAGGACTGCGACCGATTTTATTCCTGATCGTCTTTACGTTCGTCATCCAGCTATTCTTCACGCGCGAAGGGGCTGTACTCTTTGAGTTCGGCTGGCTTCGGATCTACGAAGAAGGACTGCGACTCGCGATCATCGTCTCATTACGTTTCTTCTATCTCGTCTCGATCACGACACTCGTCACGCTGACGACTTCACCGATCGAATTGACAGATGCGATTGAATTATTGTTGAAGCCGTTTAAGGTCGTTCGTGTTCCGACGCATGAGATTGCTTTAATGTTATCGATCTCGCTTCGCTTCTTACCAACCTTAGCGGAAGAGACAGAGAAAATCATGAAGGCACAGCAAGCACGTGGGGTTGATTTATCGGCAGGACCGATCAAGGAGCGCTTACGGGCAATCATTCCGTTATTGATTCCCTTGTTCATCTCCGCCTTTAAGCGGGCAGAGGATCTTGCGATAGCGATGGAAGCGCGGGGATACCGTGGAGGAGAGGGACGGACACGTCTACGGGAGTCCAAGTGGACGATGCGGGATACGGGTCTAATGATCCTACTCGTCCTCCTGACGATCAGTTTAGTAGGATTGCGAGGGATCGGGTAATGCGTCGTTTAAAATGTACGATTCAATATGACGGGACCGGCTACGCCGGGTATCAGGTACAACCAAACGGATTGACGATTCAAGAAGTGATTGAAACGACGCTTGCGCGGATGCACAAACATCCCGTCAAGATCATTGGCTCGGGACGGACGGATGCGAGAGTGCATGCCTACGGGCAAGTCATTCATTTTGATACGGAACTAGCAATTCCCCCGGAAAACGTCGTTAAGGCACTGAATACGCTCTTACCAGCGGATATTCGTGTCCGGAGCTGCGAAGAGGTCGAACCGACCTTTGAAGCGCGTTACGACGTCGTAGGGAAGGAATACCGTTATTTCGTCCGCCGCGAAGAAAATGCGTTTCGTCGGAATCTATCGGTTCATATCCCGTATCCGCTCGATCTCGAGCGCATCCGTCAAGGGATGGCCCATCTCGTCGGGACGCACGACTTCAGTTCGTTCTGTGTTGCGAAGACGGAAACGGATAACCGGGTCCGGACGATTTACGAGGCAGAGTTGATGACGATCGGTGACGAACTCGTCTTTCGGTTCCAGGGCAGTGGGTTTCTCTATAATCAAATCCGGATCATGGTCGGGACATTACTTGACGTCGGACGCGGTCGTTTTGCACCAGAGGACATTAAAAAAATGTTGCTGGCAAAGGACCGGAACGTCGCAGGCGTGACGGCGCCTCCTCATGGACTCTATCTATGGGAAGTTTTCTATCCGGAGTGAAAAAAGGCAATTGACATTGGCTATTAAAAAACATACAATGTTTATTGGCATTTCATTTATTATGAAACCACAATCTTAGCCCCGTACACCTAAGATTATGATAGATTCACCTAGTGAATAAATGAAAAATCAAAAACAGAACTTTTAATTCCTTAGGAGGTATTTTACATGCGCACAACTTTCATGGCGAAAGCTACTGATGTAGAACGCAAATGGCTCCTTATCGACGCTGAAGGTAAAACACTCGGTCGCCTTGCGAGCGAAGTTTCATCACTTCTCCGTGGTAAGCACAAGCCTACGTTCACACCACACGTTGACTGTGGGGATAACGTTATCCTCATCAACGTTGAGAAAATCGTTTTAACTGGTAACAAACTCGACAAAAAAGTCTACTACCGTCACTCTGGTCATCCAGGCGGCTTAAAGCAGACTGTTGCACGCGATATGCTTGCTAACAAACCTGAGCGCATGCTTGAACTCGCGATCAAAGGGATGCTTCCAAAAGGTAGCCTCGGTCGTCAAATGTTCAACAAACTCCACGTCTACGCTGGAGCTGCACACAAGCACGAAGCACAACAACCAGAAGTTTACGAACTTCGCGGTTAATACGAATTTAGGAGGAACTACACGATGGCAGATGTACGTTACTACGGCACTGGTCGCCGGAAACACGCGGCAGCGCGCGTTTTCCTCGTTGCTGGAGACGGTAAAGTCACAGTTAACGGTCGCGATATCAGCGAATACTTCGGTTATGAGACATTGATCATGACTGCAAAAGAACCACTCGTAATCACAGAAACAGAAGGCAAGTACGATGTAATCGTAACGGTCAAAGGCGGCGGCTTCACTGGTCAAGCAGGCGCTATCCGTCACGGTATCTCACGTGCTCTTCTTCAAGCGGATCCAGAATTCCGCGGCGCACTCAAAGCGAAAGGCTTCTTGACTCGTGATGCTCGTATGAAAGAGCGTAAAAAATACGGTCTTAAAGCAGCTCGTCGTGCACCACAATTCTCGAAACGTTAATTCTTTTCGAATCCCTCTCACCCTTGTGGTGGGAGGTTTTTTTGTGCATTGAAAAACCGCTCTCCTGACGAAGTGTCAGAACAGCGATTCAAGTCAAGACGACGGAGTGGAGCGTAATCGGTGCAATATCGTCAGAAGAAGATAGAGGATGACGATCGTCAGCGGGATGCTCCAAACAAAGAGAGATTGTATGAATTGGGTAGGTGTATGTGTCGTCGCTTGACCGACATGTCCCGTAAAAGAGGTTTCTTCACTCAAGACGGTTGCATTGTCCGGTAACTCCGTCTCGGTAGCGACAGTCGGTTGCAGCGTCAGATACAGGACGAAGCTAAGATGTAAGAGACAGGTGACGCCAAGTGTCCAAATGATGCGTTTTTTCATAGGATGCTCCTTTTGATATGAGTTAAAATCATTCTGCATTCCATAAGTATAGCGGATTTTGTTTTCGGGAACAGGAGACAAAGGGAGTGAGCATAGATGGCATTATCGATCAACTGGTTACTCGAGCGAGCGAATCGGAAGTTGAATGCTTCGGGACTGTCGCGAGAAGTCGCCAAACGGACGCAAGAGGTCATCCGGGAGATGCATGCGCAAGGGATTTATGTAGGCGTCGCACAAGGGTACCGATCCATCGCAGAACAGAATCGGTTGTACGCACAGGGACGGACACTACCGGGACCAATCGTAACGAATGCACGTGGGGGACAATCGAATCATAACCGTGGCATTGCCGTCGACCTCTTTCAATATTCCAAAGACGGTACACAAGCGCTGTTTCGAAACGACCAAAGCTTTCAAAAGATTGTTGCTGCGATGAAACGACGTGGATTTTCTTGGGGTGGGGACTGGACGAGCTTTAAGGATTATCCACACTTTGAATTACTAGGAGTGTCTGAAGAAACGACGAATCGCTCTCGTGCGATCGTTCCGTATCCAGGTCGTCCGTTGTATCAAAGGGCAGCCAATATGAATCCGCGGGATATCGAACGGATCCAACGTGCAGTCAAAGCAACCGTGACTCGGCGCTTTGATGCAGAGACGGCTCAGAAGGTGCGTGCCTATCAAACACGTCAAGGACTTGCCGTTGATGGTGTCGTGGGTCCTCGTACATGGAACCGAATGTTCTAAAACGAGCGAATGATCGAGTAAAATGATGAAAACCGACACTGGACATGGAAAAGTCATCCTTTCCGGTGTCGAAATGTGCAAGCGCTCTCTTATTTTTGTTATACTAATAAGGATTAAATCGAACGTTTTCAGGGGGAAGGCACTATGTTGAATGAACAAGAAATTCGCGAGGTAGTCGGAACGCTCGTCGATCCGACGATTGACCGCCCGCTTGCAGATACGAACGGCATTCGTGACGTCCGGATTAAAGGTGATTATGTCAGTCTGAAAATCGCTTTAGCTCAATCTGGTTCTGGGGAGCAACTCGTGCTCCAACAGCAAATCGTCAAGGAACTGAAAGAAAAAGGATTCAAGACAGTGGGACTCCGTTTTGAGGCACTCGGTGATCACGGAATTCAAGCAGCTACGACACCATCAATTCTCAAACCAGAATCTGGTACGACGTTCATCGCGATCGCTTCTGGTAAAGGGGGCGTCGGGAAATCAACGGTTTCCGTTAACTTAGCAGTCGCCCTCGCACGAGCAGGGAAGAAAGTCGGGTTGATTGATGCCGATATCTACGGCTTTAGTGTTCCAGACATGATGGGAATCGAAACACGTCCGACTGTCGTGAACGACCGAATCGTTCCACCAGAACGCTTTGGCGTTAAAGTCATCTCAATGGGCTTCTTCGTCGAAGATAATGCACCAGTCATCTGGCGGGGACCAATGCTCGGGAAGATGCTCAACAACTTCTTCGCAGACGTCGAATGGGGCGATCTCGATTACTTGTTGCTTGATCTTCCACCGGGGACAGGAGATGTCGCACTCGACATTCATTCGATGCTCCCGAGCTGTCAGGAAGTCATCGTCACGACACCTCACGCGACAGCCGCTTTCGTTGCAGCACGAGCAGGAGCAATGGCAATCAAAACGAACCATCGTCTCCTCGGAATCGTCGAGAACATGGCGTACTTTGAAAGCAAAGTGACAGGCGAAAAAGAATATGTCTTCGGTAGTGGGGGCGGAGAGAGGTTGTCAGAAGCGTTAAAAACCGATATTCTAGCTAAGATTCCACTTGGACAACCATATGCGAACGATGCGGACTTCGCCCCATCGATCTATCGCGATGATCATCCATTTGAGACGTACTATAATGAACTCGCCACGCGTGTCATCGAAAAAGTAGAGGGATAAGAATGAAGATTAAAGGATTTTTGAAGCTGTTTTGGATGACGCTCCTAATCGGAACGCTCGCCGGCTTCGTGTTTAACTTGGTAGCAGAACCTGGATATATCCGAAATCAATCGATTAGCGGATATGTGACGGCTCTCTCCTACAGTAGTACGTGGACAGCCATCAGTTTGATGGGATTCTTCTCGTACTTGATCTTACACCGCGTCGGACTCGATTTATTCCGCGGCGCAAAGCTTTGGAACCGTGTCCAGGTCGTCTTGATCGCATTTGCACTATTTGATGGTGTCTATCTACGCGGATTAGCATACGGCTTTGATAAGACGAGCCTTTATATTGGTGAGATGGTCGTCTTGCTTTTAATTGCATTCTTAGTCGCGCGGACGAAAGCACGGGAAACGAACTTTACAGCGTTCATTCCAACATTGTTCCTCATGACAGTCATCACGTTGATCGAATGGGTACCTGCTTTGCAGGCAACACAAGATAAGCGGATGTTATGGGCGGCGCTTGCGACACTTTTAATCTGTAATGCGTATCAGATTCTAATGCTGCATCGCTTGCAAGAAAAGCCGGCTTCTCAAGGACAATCGCAAAAACAGGCGTAACGAAAAAGACCCGCGAACGGGTAGTGTTTTACCGGTTCAAGCGGGTCTATCTTTTTTCTAAAGTTTTTTTAGAAAAACAGTTGACGAAAAAAACAAGAGTTGATATATTAATACATGTCGCTGAGGCACACGCCAAACGCGAGCGTCACAGACGAAAAAAACTTCAAAAAAGTAATTGACATCACATATTACTTTACTGTAAGATTTAAAAGTCGTCAAATGACATATTGGACTTTGAAAACTGAACGATGAGGCAAAAAACGTATTCTACGGAATACAAAAACGAATGAAGCGCAAGCTTCGTCAATCGTGACTTCGGTCACACAACGAGCA
>NZ_WBYY01000083.1:0-13046 GCF_048985645.1 Exiguobacterium sp. A1_3_1
ATCGATGACGAGGAAACGCCATGGTTGCATGTTGACAGAAGAAGGTGCGAGTGTTGCCTCTTCAAGAATTTGTGTCATTTCTTCTTTTGAGATCTTCACGTCTGTATCGTAGTTACGGATCGAGCGACGTCCTTTGACGATTTCCATGAAGTCTGTTGTTGTTTGCGTTGCCATATTAAATCGACTCCTCTTTTAATTTAGGTAATGTGTCGGCGTTCGCTTCGATGCGTTGAATCATCTCAGCTAGCGTCCGTTGTTCTTCAGCGGAGAATCCTTCGAGTAAGTTCTCGAGGAACTCATCTTTTTGTTCGCGTAATCGTGCAATGCGCGTCGCCCCTTGTTCCGTTAAGGAAACAAGAATCACCCGATTGTCAGCGGCTGACCGCTCGCGAGCAATCATCCCGGTCGATTCCAGATGTTTGAGATGACGGGTCACTGCTGCATGATCGACATTGACACGTTTTTGCAATTCTTTTTGACTGATCGTTTGATCGACTTGTAGTTGAGCAAGTAGGTCCATTCGAGTCTGACTGAAACCATCCGTACAGAGATCGAATTTTTGAGCAATCGTCTTATTGACGGAGACGAGTGCATAGATCAAACGTCCTTTTTCGGTGCAGGAAATACTCAATCCATCACATCCTTCCCTTCGTTCGAAGAAACCTTTGACCTATCAAAGATTGATATGTAAACGAATATAACGTGTTTATTTTGATGGCGCAACTTATCTGCTTCTGACATAAAAAAAGATATCATTCACGCAGAATGATATCGAGTCAGGCGACTTAGCTAATTTGGCGTTCAGACGCTGGAATTCCTTTTGCATCAATCGCTGCAATGATCCGGCGGAAATAAAACAACCAAAATTGCAGAAACGGTCCAATCAGGAAAATCGAGAGGATCGTACCGAAGAAAACAGGTCCCCCAAGCAACCAACCGATGCCGCATGCCGTGACTTCCATGATCGTCCGCATCAGACGAATCGACGTTCCGAAGCGCTCTGCAAGTGTCAGCGTTAACCCATCACGTGGACCAGCCCCGTATCCGACAGCGACATACAGACCAGCGCCCATCCCAATGATGAAGATACCGAAAATCAGCCAGAGCGTATTCAACCAGATCGATTCAAAAGAGGGTAAGAGATGAGAACCAAGCACAAGATTCATGAAGACACCAACGAAAATCGCGTTGACGAGCGTTCCGATTTGCGGTGTGACGCGGTCTAATGCGTACTTAACGAAAACGAGTAATAGACCGACAAGCAAGATGATCGTTCCGACGGATAGCGGCGTCTTTTTTTGGAGACCGAGATGCAATACATCCCACGTCGAGACACCGAGTTCAGCTGTGATCATCATCGATGAGCCAAGGGCGAGTAAAAATAAACCAAGTAGGAAGAGCCCCCACTTTAACGTAGCGCGTAACAACCAGGAAGCACGATGACGCGTCATGTCTGGCACCTCATTTCTTAAAAATAATTGATTTGTTAACTGTATCATGAGGAAAGTGGAAGAAGAAAGACGAAATTTTCCGTTTTTTACATCCTAAGTAGGAGGGGAAGGATAAAAGAGAAACGTATACTGAAGAAAAAGGAGGGAGAAAAATGAAAGCGATCCGGCACCTGATTCGTTTTACATACATAGAAGCCATCTGTTGCGTCTTTCCCGTGATGATTTTTGCGGCGCTTGCTCTTTCACGTTATCTTCCTACTGAACCGGTTGCTCGATATGATCTTTTGTTGCTTTGGTGTATTCTCGTCCAAATCGTCTTACTCGTCACGCGTTATGAAACGATGGAAGAATTCAAACTGATCTTATTGTTTCACGTCATTGGTCTAGCCCTTGAACTGTTTAAAGTGAACGTCGGATCTTGGAGTTATCCGGAAGACGCTTTGACGAAAGTGGCTGGTGTTCCCTTGTATGCAGGATTCATGTACGCAAGCGTTGCGAGTTATGTCTGCCAGGCGTTTCGGCGATTTCATTTACGATTTATAGCATTTCCACCACCTTGGCTTGCGATCAGCGTCGGGAGTCTCGTCTATCTCAACTTCTTCACCCACCACTGGATCTTCGATGCACGCTGGCTATTGATGGTCCTCGTCGTTCTCGTCTTCTATAAGTCATGGGTTCATTTTACGATCGAGCAAACGATCTACCGGATGCCGCTCGTCCTGTCCTTTTTATTGATCGCCTTTTTCATTTGGATCGCGGAGAACATCGTAACGTTCTTTAAAGGCTGGGTCTATCCGCATCAAGAAGGCGGATGGGCAGTCGTTGATCTTGGAAAATTGTCTTCTTGGTTCCTGCTTGTGATCATCACGGTTTTGATCGTCATCGTCGCAAAATATAAGCGTCAGGATCCGGCTGTGGAAATTCAACAACGTACCTAAACAAAAAAACAACCAGGCTGTTTTTTTGAACTACTTCCGCGTTTTTTCGTTGCTATAGTGAAAAAAACGCAAAGGAAGTGGTCATGGATGATGCAACAGGTGATGGAACGAGCAACTGAATTGGTACAGATGAAATTAGCGGCCGTGGAGCGGTATGAAGATTGGCAACTCTGGCTCGACGAAGTAAACGGAATCGATGAATGGGTCAAGATGTCAGCGTATTATGCACCGCGCGACGTTCAAGAAACATTGGTCATCGATGAAGCAATAGAGCTAGAGCAGACCATCGTCATGCCACCGCAAGTACCGGTCGAGCCAGTACGCAAGCAACGTTATGCCTATACGTTTCAGCGGGGGTTAAAAGGCGGTACTTTACTAGAATGGTCGGGCAGTCATATTTCTGAACGAGACGTCCGCGATTGGAATCTCGAGCACGGCATGGAAGTCCGGGTCCGTGTCGATCGTCAGGATGATCAAAAAACGATATGTCGTATCGAAGCCGTCGTCTCGACGGAGCGAATGAGAGAGAATCCGGAACGTGTCGTGTTTGAACAAGCAATCGTCAAAGCACATGGAATCATTGAGGAAACGGTGAATGGTCCACTGCAAGATGAGTCGGGTAGATCGTTCTATTATGTTGTACCGGTAGAAGACATGCGCTATTTCCGACTAGAAGCAGGGCAACTTGTCGATCTCGTCATGTGGCGGGGACGGAAGGATACATTAACGATTGCTTGGAAGCATCCGTTCACGTTTGAAGAGCCGATCGTCAACGCATCATCCAACCGTCCGTCAGCGATAGAACAACAGGTAGTGAAGACGCCTGTGACAACAAAAAAGTCAAATCGGTATGCACGAAAAATGAAACGGCAACCGGTGCCGAAAGCTAAAAAAGCGCAGCGTCGCGTCCGTATGCCAAAAGAGCAAACGATTGAACCGATCGTAACAACAGCCGTACCGGGACAATTGATGGATTTCGTTGATAAGACACCGTTAGATTTCACGCGCTTCACAGGCATGCGTCTTGTTATCGTTGGAAACGAACAACAGACCGCTGTCTATCGTGAGTTCTTTGCGCCGACGGGGATCGAATTAATTCATCTAGCAGGGGACGCACAGTCCGCGAAAAAGATTGCTTATCTCGCCAAAAAGACGGACGCGATCGTCGTCGTGACGAGCCGTGTCTCTCATGCAGCGAGTGCACATGTCATCGCTCAGGCGAAAAAGCATGGTATTCCATTCGCGATGGAACGCCTCGACGGTCGACGTTCGTTATATACAGCGTGTGAGCGGCAACTTGAGCGCGCTTGGTTGAAACAGAAACAAGAGGGGAAATTATTGAAAAATCAGTGAAACATTAGAAGTTATTAGCCGTAGAGTAAGGTGAGAACTTATTTTTCAAGGAGGACCTTACTCATGTCATCTCAATTAAAAAAAGCAGCGAAGGAGTCGCTCAGCGGTCGTTGGGGATTCGCAGTCCTAACAGTTATTCTGTTTAGTATCATTCAAGGTGTGCCTGGATTATTTGGATCAGATATAGATGAACCAGCTAATACGATGGATCTCGTCGTATCGTTGGTATCGATTTTATTAATCCCGGTCGGAGTCGGTTGGACTTGGATTGCGATGTCGATTGCTCGCGGAGAAGAAACGAAAGTGACGGATTTATTTGAACCATATGGTATGTTTTTCAAAGTGATTGGTCTAGCCATCGTACAACTCTTTTTTATCTTCTTATGGTTACTGCTATTAGTCGTACCGGGAATCATTAAATCATTTTCTTACATGCTAACGTTCTATATTTTGCGAGATGAACCATCGATTGGTATCTTAGAGGCCATTACACGCTCCCGAAAAATGATGGACGGGCATAAAATGGAAGCATTCCTTCTTCTACTGTCGTTTATTGGTTGGGCTCTTTTAGGAATCGTTACCCTCGGCCTAGCATTCTTGTGGATTACACCATATTTCAGTGTTACCTTTGCAAAATTTTATGATCGTGTTCGTGGTGAACAAACGCCAGAGCCAACATCAGATTTCGTCGCACCATATTAATACCGGATCCCGACACTACGTCGGGATTTTTTTATGTGTGAAATAATTCCGATGGGAAAAGACGGTTTAATAGTTGCTTTAGTTCAGTGAATTTTGTACGATGAATGCAACACATCTTATCTAGAGAAGTCGAGGGACTGGCCCGAAGACACTTCAGCAACCCCGCCGTGGCGGAAGGTGCTACTTCCAGGAAGGGATACCTTCCGAAGATAAGAGCGGACAGGACAAGATACCGTCGCTCTTTTCGAACTTCGAAAAGAGCGTTTTTTTATGATAAGGGGGACGATGGAGTGGAGTATGGTTTTTGGTTACCGATTTTTGGGGGATGGTTACGTAATGTCGAGGATGAACAGATGCCACCGACCTTCGATTATGCGAAACAAGTCGCACAAACAGCAGAACGGATCGGCTTCTCGACGACGTTGATCGCGGAACTGAACTTGAACGATATTAAAGGCATCAAGGAACCGAGTCTTGAGGCATGGACGACGGCAGCAGCGATTGCTGCAACGACGGAACGCCTTGAGATCATGACAGCGGTTCGTCCCGGGTTCCATAATCCAGCGACGACAGCGAAGATGGCGGCAAACATCGATCAGTTGAGTGGTGGACGCTTTACGCTCAACGTCGTTTCAGCGTGGTGGGCAGAGGAAGCGAAACAATACAACGGTATCTTCACAGCGCACGATGAACGCTATGCTCGGACGGAAGAGTTCGTCACGGTCATGAAAGGACTATGGGCAGATGCGTCACCGTATAGCTTCTCCGGTCATCACTACACGATCGAGCAGGCGGAACTCCATCCGAAGCCAGTCCAGCGTCCAGGCATCAAGCTCTACGCTGGTGGAGAGAGTGAAGCTGGAAAACGAACGATCGTCGAACACTGTGATGCTTATGTCATGCATGGGGGTACTGTTGAAGAAGTAGCCCATAAAATCAATGATATGAAAGTACGCCGGGAAACGACGGGACAAACGCCGCTCGAGAGCTTCGGTCTTGCGGCCTACATCATTTGTCGGGATACGGAAGAAGAAGCACTTCTTGAATGGCAACGCATCACGGACGTTAAGGAAGACAGCGCCGGTTATGCCGGTTATCAGGATTTCATCAGTAAATCGCAACTGGAGCAACAGGTCGAACGAAACGATTATTCCGTCTCGAACCGTGGTCTACGTCCGAATTTAATCGGAACACCAGAACAAATCGCTGAACGGATTCTAGCATTCGAAGCTGTTGGTGTCACGTTACTCTTATTACAATTCTCACCACAACTCGAAGAAATGGAACGCTTTGCTCGTGACGTAATGCCACTGGTCGAAGCGAAACGAAAGGTAGGTCAACAATCATGACAAAAATTCATATTCTCCACGAAAATCAAGAATGGACGGACCATCTCATCAAACGTCTCGAAGAACTCGAGTTACCGTATGAAGAGTGGCACTTGAATGAAGGGATCGTTCCGCTGGACGAACTGCCGCCAGAAGGCGTCTTTTACAGCCGCATGAGTGCCTCTTCGCATACGCGGGGGCATCGTTACGCGCCGGAGTTGACGGAAGGGGTCCTCGCTTGGTTAGAAGAGCATGACCGGACTGTCTTTAATGGAACGCGTGCGCTTCGTTTAGAAGTCAGCAAAGTCAATCAATACACGGCGTTGCGTAAGGCTGGGATTCGTGTACCGAAGACGACGGCTGCCGTCGGACGCGATCAAATCGTACAAGCAGCAAAAGAAATTGGCGTTTCGTCATTCATCACGAAACATAACCGGGCTGGGAAAGGTCTCGGCGTCCAGCTGTTCCACTCGATTGAAGCACTTGAAGCTTATCTCGACGGTCCGACATTCGACGAACCAGTCGATGGCATCACGTTGATTCAAGAGTATATTCAAGCACCAGAACCGTACATCACACGTTGTGAGTTCGTAGGTGGAAAGTTCGTCTACGCGGTTCGAGTCGATACATCAGAAGGTTTTGAGCTTTGCCCAGCGGATGCATGTGTAATCGACGACTTGTTCTGCCCAGTTGGTGAAGAAGCACCGCAAACACCGATGAAGTTCCAAATCGTTGAAGGCTTCGATGACCCAATCATTGAAAAATATGAAGCATTCCTCCAAGCGAACCAAATCGCGGTCGCCGGTATCGAGTTCATTAAGGATACGTCAGGTACGATCTATACGTATGACGTCAATACGAATACGAACTATAATTCGGATGCTGAGGCAGCTGCAGGACGCTACGGTATGCTCGAACTAGCGAAGTTCCTCGGTGCAGCCCTTGAAACAAGCACAGTAAAATAAGAATCTGCTCTCGCCCTGTCGCCGGACGTTACAAGACCGGATGACAGGGTATTTCTATAGAAAAAGGGGGCAGGTGTATGATTACGTGGAGAGAAGAACGACAGCTCGATATTCCGATTGAAGAAGCATGGCACTTGTTTGATCACACGCGACTGCAGCGTTTGATTCCAAATGTCGTCCAGCACGAGGTGATTGAACGAAAACCGGGTGTCGTCGGTTCGACCTATCGCCAAACGTATATGCAGGGCAATCGACTCGAAACCTATATCGTGACCGATTTAGCCTATACGAACGAGCCGGACTTCAAGCAAAATACGATTGGATTCACATTGGCTAAAATATTCAAGATCGAGATGACCTTTACGCTCAAACCGATCGACCATGATCGCTGTCTGTTGATCTATACGGGAAAAAATGAGGGGGCGAACTTTGTTGGAAAAAGTCTCTTGTCACTCGGTGGCGAGCGGGAGAACGAGAAAATCGTTCATGGACTGCTGCAACGTGTGGAAGAAGAGGCAGCAAAACAAAAGAAGAACAACGCATAAAAAAACGGATTCCCGCGCTTGGGAATCCGTTTTTAGTATCTTATCGATGCGTATACGATTTATGACCGCTCGGTAAACCAGAGAGGTAACCGACACCACCTGTTTTTTGAATCCCGATGCCGTCTTTCATCGCTTGTTCGAGCGCTTTTGGATCGACGGCCGTGATTTGTTTCCCTGTCAATGCTTCACCTGGGTGCTGGTAGTTGCTCAAGAGATAGCTATACCCACCAACATGATCGAGTGAACGGAGACCAGTTGCTTCCGCTCCGACTGGAACGGACAGAATCCGTGAAAGCTTCTTCGTCTTCAGATTATAGGCCCAAACGAAGTTATTCGTATGCAAGGAGCTATCTTCACCGATAAAGAGCGTATTAGATGTCGCGGAATAAGCGAGGTTATCTGGATTCGCGACGAGATCCGGATTCGCTGTGTTGCCGTAAGCATCCGGCTTCTTCAAATCTTCACCAATGACGAGTGCCTGCATATTCGTTGGTACGTAACGGCTGTCGATGCCTGTTGCACGGCCAAGATCGATTTCGAATGTTGCACCCGATTCGCGTTTTTCAAGCTGGATGTCGTCTTGGACAGCACCTTCTTGTTTTTCGGTACTGCCTGACACATAAGACAAGGCGATGTAGGCTTTTTTGTCTTGCTCGTTGACCGTGATGCCTTCCATCTTGTTGAATTCTGATGTTGCGCCAAGCAACGCACCATAACGGCGTGATTCAAGGAAGGCAGCTTCTTTTTCCTTACCAGGCTTGAGCTTCAAGTATTCGACTTTTTTGCTAGCAGCTGTTTTGACCGCTTTAAAGCCCGGAGTTGGCGCATCGGCTGTCTCAAAGATGTCGCTGAACTTCGTCCCTTTATCAATCAAGCGTTTGACTTCTTTATCGGAAGCATGACCAAGCTTGATCCATTCGATATCACCCGCTCCGCCTTCTGTTGCGCGTGTTTGTTTGAACTTCGCCGCGTAAAGTGTTCCTTTTGAGAAATCACGTTTTTTGTCCGCGACGTACATGAACATCATCGTATTGTTTCCGTCGTCACCGAAGATCGCTGTCTTTTGATCCGGCAGAATCTGCATCATCTCGTGCGAGAAACGACCTGTACTGTAGTGTTTGACTGCTGTCGCTTTCCCTTTTCGGTCGACCGAGATTTCCGGTGTGAAGCCGTAGAAGTAAGGATTTGCTTTTTCGGTCGTTCCGAAATAGTGCTCAGCGAAGGCATTTACTTCTTTATAAGCAGCTGACGTTTTGTCTGACTCAAACGCACGAGCATCTGGTTCATATTCCTCTGACCCAAGGTGCGTTCCCCATGGCGTCGTCGAACCGTTACATGGTGTCCAGAGTCCATTGACGTTCTCAAAATCAATCTTGCTGGCTTTTTTGACAGCAAGTTTCCCTGTCTTTTTATCTTGTACGACTTCTGTTAATGTCATCGATGCTGGAAGTCCCTTGACTTCATTACCAGCGTTGTCGATCGAGTCATACTCGAAGTGAGAAACCATGTATTTTTTTCCGTGGACTTCAAGCAGACTGTTCGAGTCGGGTGCATCTGAGACGAAAGCTTCCGGTTTGTCCGGTACACTGCGGTCGATGATCGGATTACCTTTAGCATCGATTGGTGTACCTGCTGCAATCATCTCTCCTTTGTTTTCGACGATTTTATCTTGCGACAGGAACAGTTGATTATAGTTCAACGGTTTCACTTCTGTTTTACCATTCGTATACGTGACTTTAACTTTTGCTTCTGTATAGGTTTTTACCATCTGATCGATTTTCGTCGGTGCATCCATCGACAAGAATTCGACCTTCTTAATGTTGCGTGTACTATGAGAAGAACTATGGGCATCCGCGAACATCGGGACCATACTTGATGACAAGACCGCTGCTGATAGACCAACCATGAGTGTTCGTTTCATTTTTGTTTCCCCCAAATGAGTTTGTGTTGTTACTACATTTCCATTTAATCAGTCGATTATGTAGAGGGTGTAAAGAAACCTAGTCAGTTATATCTCAGTTAGTTAATCTTTCCTTTACAGTAAGGTCAGCAAACGAGCAATCTGTGGATCATCGTGAAGTTCCTTTAATGGTCGGAAACGGACGGTTCGTAATTCTTGTTGGTCAAATGGGAGTTCGGGATTAATCCCGAGTCGAGGTGCAGAACTGCCTAAGGCACGTCGGACGAGAAAGCATGTCTCTGTTCCTTGATCAATTGAAATCTCGTAGAGTTGTCGTTCAATCGTGACGTGAAGGTTTGTCTCCTCTAATACTTCCCGCATGACGGCTTGTTCTTTTGTTTCGCCACTCTCGACACCTCCGCCCGGTAACGTCCAAAATGTCCGGGAAGGCGTGTGTAATTCGACCATTAGGATCTGTTTCTCTTCGATCAACGCAGCGCATACGCGGTGCCTCATGTCGCATTCCTCCTTCAACGTGTTCAAAAAAGAGACCGAAACGACAGTTCCGGTCTCCTCAAAATCATTGCGCGTATAACGCTGTTAGTTGCTGTTGGATCGTATCATTGTTCAAGTACTCATCGTATGTCGTTTCTTTATCGACGATACCGTTCGGCGTCAACTCGATGATCCGGTTCGCGATTGTTTCGACGAACTGATGGTCATGCGAGCTGAAGAGCATCGCGCCTTTGTAAGCAATCAAGCCATCGTTGAGTGCTGTGATCGATTCGAGATCCAAGTGGTTCGTTGGATCGTCGAGGACGAGGACGTTAGCACCACTGAGCATTGCTTTTGAAAGCATACAACGGACTTTTTCGCCCCCAGATAAGACAGAAGCTTTTTTCATGACTTCTTCTCCTGAGAAGAGCATCCGACCGAGGAATCCACGGAGGAACGTATCGCTCTCATCTGCCGGTGAGTACTGACGGAGCCAATCGAGGATCGTCTTGTCCGAGCCTTCGAAGAATTCCGAGTTATCTTTTGGCAAGTACGACTGCGAAGTTGTTACGCCCCATTTGAACGTACCGCTATCCGGTTCCATCTCACCCATAAGGATCTTGAAGAGAGTCGTGATTGCGATATCGCTCTGACTGATGAACGCGACTTTATCCGTCTTGTTCAACGAGAAGCGGACGTTATCAAGGACTTTGACACCATCGATCGTCTTCGAGATGCCGTCGACCATCAAGAGGTCATTTCCGATTTCACGTTCCGGTGTGAAACCAACGAACGGATAACGGCGTGACGATGGACGAATGTCGTCGAGTGTGATTTTATCAAGCAATTTCTTCCGCGACGTCGCTTGTTTCGCTTTTGAAGCGTTTGAGCTGAAACGCGCGATGAAGGCTTGAAGTTCTTTGATTTTCTCTTCTTTTTTCTTGTTTTGGTCACTTGCCATACGCGAAGCAAGCTGACTTGACTCGTACCAGAAATCGTAGTTTCCGATATACAGTTGAATCTTACCGTAATCGAGATCCGCCATGTGCGTACAGACGTTGTTCAAGAAGTGACGGTCGTGGGAAATGACAATGACCGTGTTCTCGAATCCGATCAAGAATTCTTCGAGCCATTTGACGGCTTTCAAATCAAGTCCGTTCGTCGGCTCATCGAGTAAGAGAATGTCTGGTTTACCGAACAACGCTTGCGCAAGCAAAACTTTGACCTTTTCCGATCCTGTCAGCTCAGCCATCGTCTTCGAGTGAAGGTCTTCCTTGATGCCGAGTCCTTGAAGAAGCATTGCGGCTTCCGACTCCGCTTCCCAACCATTCATCTCAGCGAATTCACCTTCGAGTTCAGCAGCACGCATGCCGTCTTCGTCCGAGAAATCTTCTTTCATATAGATGGCATCTTTTTCTTTCATGACTTCATAGAGACGTTTGTGTCCCATCATGACCGTTTCGATGACTTGGAATTCTTCGTATTCGTAATGGTTCTGACGGAGAACGCCTAAACGTTCGCCTGGTGTGATGATGACATCGCCTTGTTGTGCTTCGATGTCACCAGCGAGAATTTTCAAGAATGTCGATTTACCAGCGCCATTTGCACCGATCAGACCGTAACAGTTACCTGGTGTGAACTTAATGTTGACGTCTTCGAATAATTTTCGATCTGCAAAGCGAAGACCGACGTTTTGTACTGTAATCATATAGAGATGAACCCTCGTTTCTAGTAAGTGATGTGCTCATTCGAGTGTACCACAAATCGTGATCTGTCGTAGAGCAGGCAAAGTTCCCTCCATATTAGGACAGAAATTAAAAATAAGCAACCGGACATTTAAAAAAATGAAACATTTTCCAGATGGATACGTAGAACAAAGTAAGGAATTCGTTAGAGGAGGGGTTAGATGGCCATCTTTTTCACATTATTGTTTTTCGCCCTCATCGTTTTGCTTGGCATGGAACTCTACCGCTATATCCAAGAAAAGATCGATAAAGGAGATTCAGAATGAGAGAAATCAAACCGAAGAAAAAAATTCGCCCATCGATGATCATCGCAGGTGTGCTCGTACTAGCGTTGCTCGCTACGACGCCATTCATCGTCGAACAAATCGAACCTGGACAAGTCGGTGTCGTCTATACACCGTCAAGCGGTGTCAAAGATGAGACGTTATCGCAAGGTTGGCATGTCGTTTCACCGATCACACGGGTGACAGAGTATCCGATTCGGACACAGACAAAAGCGCTTGAGAACATGACGCTTGCGACCAAGGACGGAAAGAACATCGTCGTCGACTTTACATACAGCTTCTCCGTCTCACCGGATAAGGTGACGAAAGTCTTCAATAAGTTCGGACCGATCGAAATCGATGAGATCGCAAAAGGATATCTGAAACAACGTCTCTATGATGCATCGCGTGAGCAAATCTCGAAAGTCACCGTCCTTGAACTATTCGGTGAAAAATCAGGGAATGTCTCAACGAGCATTCAAACGCAGTTTGCAGAAGACGTCAAGGACATCGGTTTCATCATCGAGGATGTCGCACTCGGTGCACCGAAACCAGATGAAAAGACACAGGAAGCGATCGATGCGCGTGTCAAAGCGTCGCAGGAACTCGATAAAAAGAAGACGGATCTTGAAATCGCTAAAGCAGAAGCAGAGCGTCTTCGCGTAGAAGCAAAAGGAGCAGCTGATGCCCGTTTGATCGAAGCTCAAGGGTTGGCAAAAGCTCAAAAAGAACTACAGAAGACATTGACGGAAGAAATGATTCAATACGAAGCCGTCAAGAAGTGGGACGGGAAGTCACCACTCGTCAGTGGATCGGGGAGTATGGTTCAATTACCGATTCCAGATGCTACAACAGAAGAAAAGAAATAAAGTAGACCTAATTTATAGGTCTATTTTTTATGCTGTAATAATAAATCAGTAGATTAAAGATAGATGTATTATTTAATTTTAGTATAGAGATAAAAAAACTTTTATTTTATATCTTTTAAATGTAAAATTTATGGTTTAATTCCCTTATTTAGAAGGGAAACGAACGTAAAAGAGGATTATTCAATTGAAAATAAGTATCAAAAAATAGGGGGGATAATTTTTGTATAAAAATCGATCACCAAATACATTTATTATCTTCATGATTCTATTTGCGCCAAGTTTTTCGATTCCGCACAGTCATGCGACGACCGACGAGCTAGAAATACCAGACCCTTTGACGTCATCGTTTTGTGAAGAGACGTTGAATGATCCAACGAAAGAGGACTTGCTAAAAAAAGAAGAACGGATACAATGCGAAGAACTCTTGGAACTAGAGCAGACAACCCCACCTGAGAGCGAAAATCCACTAACATCCGAGACAACCCCACCTGA
>NZ_WBYY01000084.1:0-12869 GCF_048985645.1 Exiguobacterium sp. A1_3_1
TGGGCTCGGAGATGTGTATAAGAGACAGATGTAGATCACGGTTTGGCGTGAAGCTCCAGCAACGGATCGCTTTCACTCGGCCAATTGATTTGTCCTGCGTAATGATCCTCGATCGTCGCGACGGGTTCCGAACGCTCGAATCGGGACGGTTGCGTCGACGTCGTACAGACAATCAAGACAGTTAACAGACTGATGATACTAAAAACTCTTCGCATCATGATTTATACTCCTTTAGTTGTTTCTATCCTCATATTAAACAAACCATGCTACTATGCCATCCGTCCTCCGCTGTATCTCTCACTCCGCCCATTAAAAAAGACCGACTACGTAAGTCGGTCTGACACCATCACCCTTGTTCGCCAACGACCGAGAACCGCTCGTTGAGATGTTGCGCGTTTTCTAGCTCATCGACTACAGCGATGGCGTAATCCGCGTAACTGATGTAGCTTTCCCCTTTTGCGTTTAGAATCATCTGCTCGCCGCCGATCGTATACGTTCCTGTTCGTTGACCGCTCGGATCAAAGAATCCAGCGGGGCTGAGATACGTCCACGTCACGTCGTTTTGCCCTTGCAGTTCAATCAAGTTTTTCCCCATGTTCGAGGCTGTCGGATAATACGCTTCCGGGAAATCCGGTGTTTCCATGACGCGTACTGTATGCTCGGCATCGACGAATAGGCTTCCCGCACCACCGACAACGAATAGTCGTGTCTTACTTCCTGCTAACACGTTGATTAAATGACGCCCGACTTCGATATGTTTCGTTTCCTCACCCGGTGCTGCATTGAACGCATTGACGATGGCGTCAAATCCGTTCAGATCGTCTTTCGTCAGCGCAAGCACATCACGCTCGAGAATCGTGACGTTTGCCGTCACTTTTGCCGCGTTACGAACGATTGCCGTGACGTCATGCCCGCGTTTGATTGCTTCTTGTACAATCAACTGCCCTGCTTTTCCTGTTGCGCCGATGATTCCGATGTTCATGATGATTCCTCCTTTTGATATGTAACTAATTTGATTACATGTAACCAATATAGTTACAAATACTTTATTTGTCAACAGTGTTGTTCCTATTCCCCGTTTCTTGCCAAATGAACGATACAGCGTATAATGAGAGAACAATGTTTTTAAGAAGGAGGGACATCCGTTGGCCATCAGTACTCGTTTTTCCGTCGGCATCCATATTCTCTCGTTGATCGCAACCGACGAGAAGATGACATCCGACTTGATTGCTGGCAGCGTCAATACGAATCCGGTCGTCATCCGTAAAATCATGAGCATGTTGAAGAAAGCTGATGTGATCGAGGTCCGTCCGGGTGTCGCCGGTGCGCGACTCGCCCGCCCGTTGTCTAAGATTACGCTGCTTGACGTCTATCACGCCGTTGCTGTCGTACCGGACAAGGAACTGTTCGGCGTCCATGCTGCACCGAATCCAGATTGTCCGGTCGGACGAAACATCCAATCGACGGTCACACCAATCTTCGAGCTCGCACAATCCGCGCTTGAAAAGGTGCTCGCTCACGTCACTCTAGATGATATCGTCAGTGAAATCGAACAAAAAGAAGCATCGTCCACATAAGGGCGATGTTTTTTTGTCATATATACATTGCATATGTCATCTATATATGACATACTAATTGAGGGAATATTTGTAAAGGAGTGGATAGATATGTCTACATCGTTGAGTCCGATGAAACAACTTCGCATGCAGCAAGGCTTAACACAAGGTCAACTAGCAGAGAAAGTGCATGTCACACGACAAACGATCGCCTTGATTGAAGCGAATAAGTTTAATCCGAGTCTTCGACTTTGTTTAGATATCGCACACGCCTTAGAAACGGATTTAAATACATTATTTTGGGAGGAACAGCATGAGTAAGTGGTTAGAATTCTTTGGTATTAAAAAAGAAACGGATGAACGGGTTCAACAACAGGGGACAAAAGTGTTTTTCGAAGCAGGAATCTTCGTCTTCTGCATAGCGATACTCGATATCATCGTACGCGGGATGGTGTTAGATCGGCTGGCTGAGTGGGGGTTTAGCTTTTTCATAATAGGAGCATATCTTGTGTATGGCATCATTCGAATGGCGTTCGCTGGAGTATACGATCAAGATATTTATGATGAGACATCCTTTGAGAAGAAAATGAGAAAACACACGTTAGAACATTTGTTGATCAGCTTATTCTTATCGATTATCACGACGGTTCATGATGGTATGCCACATGATCTAATGGGATGGATGGAGATCCCTGTTAAGTTTTGTTGTGCGTTCCTAGCGATGCAGTTGGTTGAATGGGTCTTATCTCGTATCTCACTTCGAAAAATCAAGAAAGAACTTCAATAATACATGAATACATAATGAAACGCATCGTCCTATACAGGATGATGCGTTTTACATTACATGAACCATTGATACAGTAGATATCCTCCACCGAGGACGACAAGCACCGCGAGCATCTCTAGACCACGCATTCCGTCGTTTTGCCCACGGGGTACGGCACTACCGAGACCTTGATCGACACCATCGCGGAGATGATCGAGTGGTTGTTTCTTTTCTTGTTTGAAACGAGACATATAAACGACCCCCTTTTTACATATTGTACCATTCCATCCTCACCTTGCAGTACATTCTGTTAAAAAGAATCCGTGGTAGTGCTTATCTTACATTCAATTCGTTTCTCTATTCATTTCGAAGCAATTTCATGAATCCCATCTTTTCAACGATCAAAACATCCTGCTCGAAGCGTTTGATGGAACGTTCCGTTGATCGATCGTCAATTAAATTCGGATGACCGAAGCATACGTTTAAGATCGAATTGAGTTTCTCTGCATCACCACCGATGAAGTAGTGAGACATATAGGTGTTGTCCTCTGATGCGATAACGACGAATGTCGCCATATCAAGCACTCCTTCGACATCTTCTGCTGTCAGAAGTTTGTCGTTCGCAGATACTTTCTGAAAGTCATACGATTCGATGGAGGCAATCCTACCTTTTAACAGATCAAGAATTGATTTTCGGTAAATACAATAGACTCCAACGATCGTTTCAATAGGTGGAACGAACGGATCTTCCATGATCGTGATCCATCGCTCGTCGTCTTGATTCAGGCGGATGGCATGCAAATGATTAACCAATAATTGATCAATGACGTTGTTCGTCGGTTGGATCGATTTAAAATCATATACAGGCAAGTCTTCTCCCCCGTTCGTTTAGTCGATGATTGTATCCTTCCCTTCTGCGCGTAACCGCTGCAGGGATGCTTTCATCTTCTCAATCTCCTGGTCTGTATGCCGTTCCCACGTTCCGAGTTCAGCGATGATCTTCACGGGTTCCGTCGAACGATACGACCGAGTCGGATTGCCTGGGAACCGTTTGTTCGTCAAGTTCGGATCATCCTCATACGCTCCGAGTGGTTCGACGAGATAGATACGTTCCGGAGCGTCAGATCGTGCGAGCTCTGCGCCCCACTTCGCTGCATCAAATGTTGCCGTGAAATAGACGTGCTGGAGCGGTTGTTCACGAAAATTCGACGCGTGCCCTGGTTTCAATTCGTCACCGATTTGCAACGTGGCTTTCGTGCCATGGAAAAACGGACCTTCGACTGGTTTCATATGCTCGCCTCCTGACTGGATACATTCAGTATAGACAGTCGATTCGTTCAGGTGTAGTCTGTTTTAAAATGAAATTTCACGGTATACTTATAGCAAAGGAAGAGCATTTGTCGTCAGATTGTAACTCGTTTTTTGTCTGGCCATCAGGCATGATAGGAATAGTCATTTTACATACCCTATAGGAGGTCATCCGTTTAACGTGAAGTTCTTTAAAGCTTTAGCGAAAACCGAAGAGGCTGTCTGGATTCCAGAAGCCGAGTGGCAAACCGTTTGTGAGCAAGAAGGACTGACCGTGCCGCATCATCCGCAGGAACAATTCGTTGGTCTCGCGTACAACAATCAGCGGCAAGTCGTCGAAGTCACGCGTAATTTACGTCCACCAGCTCTCAGTTATTACGTCACGATTCTAGAACCACCCCATAGTCGATCCCTTATTTCAAAACGTTCGTTCTTAACCGTGCTTCATGAACGAACGAAGCGCACATCCCTCACCGAATACGGTACATTCTGTTTACTTGAGATCAACGTTCGGGAAGAAGGACTCGGCGAGCGTGGTCTGTTACTTGAGTCGTTGATTCATGACATCGAAAAAAAGTACACTCATTACGCGATTCGTGGCGATTATGCGACAATCACCTTACAAGGACGCGTCTCAGATCAATGTTTTACGAAATATGGATTCCAGTTAACGGATTCCTATCTCACGCTTTCGAATGGGATTCCTTCCTGAACCGACCTGACACGTTCAGGTCTTTTTTTGTACAGTTCCTAGGTAATGATGGGAAGTGATGGGTTTGCGTTCAAACTAGTAGCACTACATATTTTTAATATGGTATGGTAAAAGTAATTCATCAGCAGTACATTCTACATTTAAGAGGTTCCTCATGACAATAATGACAGAGACATACCCCATGACATGCTGGCAGACGATTTCGACGTATCACAACCAACAAATCAAGCACGTCAATGCGTTCTTGAAACAATGGGATCTCTCCCATACGAATCTTGAAGTATTGCGTTGCCTACAAGCGACCTCATGCACGAGCCAGAAGGAAATCGCTGAACGGATCCAAGTGACCGATGGCACGATTTCACACGGAATCAAACGTTTATTTGATCGGCAACTCATCACCCGCAAACGCAAATGGAAGACGAACTATTTGCTCTTGACGGAAAAAGGAACAGCCATTCTGCAAGAAGTGTTGCCTGCCTATGAACGTTTTCAACAGGAACAATTCGCCGCTTTGACGGCTCGACAACAGGAAGAATTAATCCGTTTCTTCGATAAGCTCAACCCTGCATGACAGAAGAGGAGGAAAAATCATGACCTTCACATTCGAATCTTCAATGCAACATTGGAACGCCATTCAGCGGATCCATTCTCGTTATTCGAAAGAAGTCAACGATGTATTGAAACCAAAAGGACTCTCAAAATCCCAATTCGATTTATTGATGACCTTGTATCATCAAGAGAGTGCGACACAAAAATCACTTGAACGCACGCTCGAACTCTCAAGCGGTGCCATTTCGCAAACGGTGAAGAAGTTACTCGCGGAACACCTCGTCATCCGAAAACGAATCAACCGGGAAAAACGGATTCTCTTGACGGAAGATGGTGCAGCGCTGATTCAAACGTCAGCTCCCGAGATCGAAGAGATTGATGATCGTTATTTCCGTGCCTTTACATCAAAGGACCACGAGACGTTCGACCAATTGCTCCATAAGATGCAAAGCGATCATTTTTGATCGTACTTCCGATAACCGCGGACTCTTTTCTATCGAGGCGTCCGCGTTTTTTACATAGAGACACTAAAACAAGGGAGCAACAGAGATGACACATAGAGACGTACTATTGGACCGATTGGATGCAATCGGGCAAACGATTGCACAAACGGATGATGCGCTTGTCCTGCTCGGACTCGGTTCTGTCGGTCAAGAACTTGGACGACTTGATGACTATTCGGACTTAGACTTTTTCGTCATCGCAAAACCCGGTAAAAAGACTCGATTCATCGAGCAACTCGACTGGTTAGAAAACACACATTCGCTACACTTTCAATTTCAAAATACGCAGGATGGACATAAAGTCATGTTTGACGACGGTATCTATGCCGAATTTGCGATCTTCGAACTAGATGAGCTTTCTGAAATTGTATTTTCTGCTGGCCGTATCGTGTGGTGCGACCCTTCCTTCGACGCGTTTGAACGCTTAGTCCCACTACCGCGTAATAGTTCGAGCGAACATCCATCCGTCGATTACGCCATTCATGAAGCACTGACGAACCTGTATGTCGGGCTCTGTCGCGAAGCACGTGGCGAAACCTTATCAGCTTTCCGTTTGATTCAACAATTTGCCGTTGGTCAATTGCTACACGTTCTGTCCTCATTTGAAAAAGAGGAAGCGACATCTGTTGATCCGTTTGCTCCGGAACGTCGGATTGAGCAACGTTTCCCAGAAATGGTCAACCGATTCTCAGAGATGATGCCAGGCTATTCGCATAATAAAACGGCTGCACTAGTGATCCTCGATTACATCGAACAGATTCATCCTGTCTCCCCTGCCATGTCAAACGCGATCCGTTCACTCGCTTAAATGATGTCTTCTAAAAAATACGTCCGGATGTCCTAAGTCATAGGAAATCCGGACGTATTGCGTTTAAGATGAATCCACTTCAAAAGAATACTTTATTACAGTTTTGAAAGAAATAATATTCCTGTTAGTGATAGGTTGCTTCCCTATACATAATACCATTTTTTTACATTATTTTGAATCAAAGAAGATCGTTTTTATATTTGTAATCCTTCAAGATTGTTTCCGCGTCTTGAGTCGTCCAATCTACTATTGATTCCGAGGGATGTTTTTCAAGATAGGCGTCCATGATATCTTTACCTAATCGGTACATACTCCACAAAGGTATATCCTTATCCTTATTTCCGTCCATGATATCATCTTGCGTTAACTCACCATTTTTCATTAAACGTAAAACACGCTGTTTCGTCTCTTCTTCTAATGGCTCGACCCAAGCTGGTGTCAAACCTTTAACCACGTGTTTCGCGAACTGATCCGCTTTTCCTTCAAGAAGGAGTGAATGGATCAGTGGACTAGCTTCATCTTCTAAGGATGTATCTAGCTTCATCCGATCATACAAAGCAGTATGATGATATTCATGGGCTACCGCATAATCTAACATTTTCTGATCGTAGTCAGCGGTAAGGAATAGCATGAAGCAATCTCTAGTTGCCAATCCTGCGACCCCTCCCATGACATCCATACGCTCCATGAATTCCGTGTTAACAGGCACGATGAATATCGTATTCGTTTGCTTTGGTAATGCCCGATGTGAAGCAGTGTAACTTTTTTCAATGATTGTTTTGATCTCTGTATCTTGTTTCATCAGCTCTTTCGTCCGACTTAGTAATTGTTCTTTATACTCAGTTGCTTGTAGCATAAAGTAACTTTTCATATATGTTAGATCAATATTCTGTTGCTCACCAATTTCATCGATGTAACCTAAGACATGTTTTAGGTAACTGTTCGTGTTGTCGTCTGAGTTCCCTGTTTGCATCGCTTCTTCTAAGTACTGATTGTATTGCGTATAGAGCGGAACGATCTTGACCTGATCATCTTGACCAATCTTGATCGTCTTATTTTTAATCGTTTCGTCGTTTTGTGAAAAGAAGTTTTCTGCCCTTTCCCAAACGGTACACCCCGATAAGGTAAGCAATATCAAACAGAGTAATACGAGCCATCCTTTTTTCAATATAACCCCTCCCTCAGATTCATGTCTCAATATTTCATACTGTCATTTAATAACAAAAGTTTCATATTTTACATAAAGAAATCCATATCTAAATTGATTAGAAACAAAAAGAACCTTGAAGCGTCGCAACACTTCAAGGTTCTCCTTCTTTCATGATCCCGTACTCGCGAATGCCTTCAGTCCAAACAACCAGAACCGATAAGCAATCAAACAGGCGATGATCGCGACAAGTGGTGTCGCAATCGCCATTACGCCATAGCCTCTTCCGTCAAAGAAATACATCGCCGGATAAAAGGCAGTGAAGCCGAACGGGATGATGTAAGTCAAGACGAACATCAGGACCTTCGAGTAGATCGTCATCGGGTAACGAGCGAAATCACTCAAACTGAAAACTGCTGAGACGATCGGTAAACTGTCGACCATCCAAAACGAGAACGTCGCAAAAAACAGATTGATCGCGATATAGAGCATTCCGCTCGAAAGAACAAGTACGATCAGCATCAAGACATCACCGAAGCTCCAGATCATGTCGAGGTGATCGGAAGCAACATAGAGCACCCCACCACCAATCAACAGTTGACCGAACCCGTCTTGCTGGACACGCTCCGCGATGATTTGAAACAACGGATTGACTGGTCGCATCAACAACCGATCCAGATTCCCGGTCCGAATGTACTGCCAGCCGATCGTCCACAAGTTATCAAAGAAGATATGGTGTAAGGCTCGTCCTAAAAAAGCGATCCCGTAAATGAATAGAATCTCGTAAAAGTCCCAGCCGTTTAACGTCTCGATATGCTGAAAGACGACCGACAGGAAAAAGAGTGAGGCGAACTGTTGACCGAAGACCGACAAGACACCGATCAGGAAGTCAATTCGGTATTCCATCATGACCTTAAAATGACTTTTGGCATATAGCCAGTAGAGTTTTATGTATCGTTTCATCCACCGAACACCGTCACTTTCCGGATCGCGAGCGCGAACGTGATTCGCAAGATGACAAAGAATCCAATCAACCAGCCGATTTGAATCAGTAACGCTTGCAGGATGCCGCTTGCGCCGATCTCTCCCGTATAGATCGCAACCGGGACGTAGACGAGTGAAGCGAATGGTAAGTACAGACTGATCGTCTGAAACCAGTCCGGGAACAGCGTCAACGGAACGATCGCACCGGACATGATCGTGATGACGGCGTCCTGTAAGACGGATAGTCCCCAAATGTTGACGGTATAGAAGGCAAAGATGCCGACGAGCAGATCAATCAATGTCGCGAGCAACACGGCACAAAGGACACTACCAACGAAGGCGATGCCAGCCAACCACGACTGTGGTCGATCCACGCCGATGAACAAGATCGAGACGAGGACGAGTGGCAGAATCGAGCGGAACAAGACCGAGACTTTTGAGCCGATATCTTGAGCGAGTAGTTTATCAAGCAAGTGATACGGACGGAGTAACTCGACTGCGATTGCCCCTTGTTTGATCATCCGGGCGAGATCGCGTCCGGCACCCCCGCGGAACTGATCTATCATCGTCGCAAGCACCGCATACGTCAGCATCGTCGACAGTGAGATACCGGAGACATCGGTCTTATTGGCATACACGGCTTGCCAGAAGAAATAGAGGATGAACAAGCGCATCGTCACGCTGAACATGCTTGCCCAGTACCAGGCCGTGTAGGCGAGATCAACCTTGATTTGGGACCGCATCAATGCGGTATATTTACGGATTCTCATGCGCTGATCCCCGCTTGGTAGAGCTTACGGATTAACGTCTCCATCTTCGGGACGGACACGGAGACGTCCCGAACGGCGTACAGCGAAACGATTTCCTCGATGACTTGACCGCTCGACAGTTCTCGGTCGTCGAAAGCGAGCTCGTACGTTTGTTCATCCGTCTCAAACATGATCACACGATTGATCAACGCCGTCGGTAAAGCGAACGGCACCGCTTCTTCGAGCGTGATTCGAAGTGTCCGCTCGTGACTGAACGATGCCTTCAACTGATCGATCGTATCGTCATAGATGATTTTACCGTCGTCGAGGACGATCACCCGGTCACAGACTTCCTCGATGTCCTGCATGTCGTGCGTCGTCAAGATGACGGTCGTTCCCCAGCGATCACTCATCTCGCGGATGAAGTGACGGATCGTCTCCTTGATCTCGATATCAAGCCCGATCGTCGGTTCGTCGAGATAGACGACTTTTGGTCGATGCAGGAAGGCTGCGGCTAGTTCACAGCGCATCTTTTGTCCAAGCGACAGTTGTCGGACTGGTACGTCTAAAAGCGGTGCGAGATCGAGCTTCTCCCGAAACCACGCGAGCGTCTCCGCAAACTCGGACGTCGGTACTTGATAGATTTCCTTCAACAGCTCAAACGATTCTTGGACCGGAATGTCCCAGAACAGTTGTGTCCGCTGACCAAAGACGGCTCCAATTTGCGATGCGTTCTTGACGCGGTCGGCATGCGGATCAATTCCGAATACCCGGACGTTCCCCGCGTCCGGACGCAAGACTCCAGCGAGCATCTTGATCGTCGTTGATTTCCCGGCACCGTTAAAACCGATATAGCCGACCCGTTCTCCTGGTGCGATCGTCAAATCAATCGCTTTGACCGCCTCTTTCGTCCGGTACGTCCGGTGAAACAACGCTTTGATCGCTCCGCGTAATCCCGGTTCCCGTTGTAGGATTTGATAGTGTTTCGTCAGTCCTGTTGCTTTGACGGCATATGGTTGCATGTATTCTCCCCCTTTTTGTGCAAACGCTTTCCAAAAACGTAGTATACCAAAAAAATCCAAGATTCTTCCATCTCTTTTGAAAATTTTTCTCGATATTCTGACGCTGTCGCGTAATAATAGAGGAAAAAGGAGTGGTCTGACCATGCTATTACGTCATATGACACATCGGCATCACATGAAATCAATCGTGACGCGCGGTGGATTGTCACCGACATTTCAAATCGATGCACCAACAGGATGGATCGCCTTTGAAGTCGATCCTCCAAGCGTAGCGTATCAAACGCATTTTCATCAATTGAAAAATGATTGGCAGGATGGAGATGTCGTTACGCTCGAATTTGACGGGGAGCGGATGCAAGCGGCAGGCTTCGAGATGCTGCAATCATCAGAAGACGTCCGCAATCAACAGGCAGAGAGATTAGGCGTATCCATCGAGGAAATTGGCTCGTATGCATTCATTCGCAATTTCGTCTCACTTGATTATCTCGTCGAGTCTTCACGTGAGAAAATCTCAGAGTATTATTGATTTAGTTGAAGAAATCTAATCTTTTTTTAAATATACGGAAATCAAGATATTTTCATACATCTTTAGGGTATCGTTGGCTATATAGAATAAATATTCATTGAATGAAACATTTTTTTGTAGTTATTTTTCAGAACTCATTTGAGAGGAACACGAATATGTGGAATACGCTGAACCATCTTATCCTCAACGTCGCTCTGACCTTTTTCTTCGTGCTCATCTCCCTGTTCTTTTTTAAACGATTTCAGTTTCGAAACACGTTCGACAGCTGGCTGAAGAAAAATCTGTTAGTACTAATTCTTGCGACAGGTGCCGGCTACTGGGTCATCCATAATGCCATCACCTATGAGGGATTTCAATTCGACTTATCGATTACCTTGATTGTCATCGCCTTCATTTATGGAGGTATTAGTAGCGGCTTCATCACGACCCTCGTCTTCGCTTCCCTTCAAACGTTCGTTTTTGATTCCGCTCATGCCTATTGGCTGATCGGTACGTATCTGATTGTCAGCATCGTTGTCTTGTACTTACAAAATGAAGCACCGGATCGATTCATCTCGTTTCCAATCATTTTCGGCATTGCACTCATTCTCTGTTTACCATACGTTCAACATGTTCAACCGAATGACGTGACAGCGATGACGATCTTTCTCGTCGGGAATGGTTGCGCCGGTCTCCTCTTGCACAGCATCTTGCATCAAGTCCGCTGGCACTTCACTCAAGTCCGGATGCATCGGCGTCTTGCCTTGACGGATACGTTGACAGGGCTTGATAATCGACGTCGTTTAGAAGAGACCGTCCTACGTTACAAATCACAACAGACGGACTTTTCAATCATGATCATCGATGTCGATCATTTCAAACAGGTCAATGATACTTACGGTCATGACCGCGGCGATCATATTTTACGGCAAATCAGCTCTTTGCTAGCATCGTATTGTCCCCCAACTTGTGTGCTCGGACGATTCGGCGGTGAAGAGTTCATGATGCTGTTGCCGGAGCATTCGTTGCCGGAGACGCGTCGACTCGCGGAACAAATCTGTGAAGCCAGTGCCAAACGGACGTATGAGTTATCAGCGACGGAACCGCTGCAAGTGACATTATCGATTGGGGTGTCCCGCCAAACGCATCAACCGTCTGAGACCCATAATTTTCTGCAGACAATCCAGCAGGCAGACGCTGCCCTCTATCAAGCGAAGAAGAGTGGTCGGAATTGTGTCTTTCATCATGACCCGTTACGTTAAAGAAAAAAGTGCCCCCTCGCGTGACGTGAAGGGGGCACTGCTATCTGAAATGGAGGAACGAACGTGGAAATCACGAATGTCTTACGCTTTACCGATCGCGATGGCTTTCGACAGTGGCTGACGAACCACGCAGATCACGCGACCTTCTGTTGGGTGATTCTCAGTCGAAAACAAGCCGGAGATGGTCTACTTTATCTCGATGCCGTCGAAGAGGCACTTTGCTTCGGCTGGATTGATGGAATTGCAAAGAAGACCGAAGACGGTGAACTGGCGCAACGGTTCACCCCACGTCGAAAAAACAGCAACTGGACCGAACTGAACAAGGAACGAGTCCGTCGCTTGGAACGTCTCGGCTTGATGCAACCGTCCGGACGACAGGTTCTACCAGACATGCGCGCTGATGCGTTCGTCATTGATGACGCCATCCAAACACGTCTACAAGAAGACCCGGTCGTCTATGAACAGTTTAATGACTTCCCGGAGCTCTATCGACGCATCCGGATCGATACGATTCAAAGTGTACGCAAGGATCCCGTTCTCTATGAAAAACGTCTGCAGACGTTGATTGAAAAAACGAAACTGAATCAGATGTACGGTCAGTGGAATGACGGGGGTCGTCTTTTACTCGAAGATGTTCCGGAGACGGAATCAGAGGATAGTCGGTCAGACCGCTAAGAAAATCTCTTCTAACGATTGACGTTCGATCTGCACCTCGTAGACTTTGACGTCTTGTTCCGCAAGCATGACGAGTAACTCTGGAATATCCTCTTCCGTCGATAAATCAAGCCGTGTACAATCATCAGCTTGCGACAAAAGCCGAGCGTATGCTGGCAGATGCGATGGCGCTAATCGCGGAACAGTCCGAATACGGATTTGAATCTCCTGCCTCATTGCTTCTTGTAAGGACGCAACGGTTCCACAGCGGACGATTCTTCCCTCCGTCATGATGGCGACACGGTCACACATCTTTTCGATCTCATTCAAGTTATGCGAGG
>NZ_WBYY01000085.1:0-12705 GCF_048985645.1 Exiguobacterium sp. A1_3_1
GTCTCCCGGTCCTCGTCGGCATCGGTGCGTTGTTACTACCGAAAGGGGCAACGGCCGATTTACCGCCACTCGTGACGACCCTGATGTCAAACGGTCTCGTCCTCGGAACATTGGTCGCCTTGCTCGCAGAAGGGTTACGCCATATTCGGACGAACGATTAATAAAAAGACGCTTTCTCGATTGAGAAAGCGTCTTTTTTCATGCATCAGCGAATACCGCGCATGTATTTTTGAAGTTTTGGTGCGAAAGCGAACAAGAGTAATCCGAAGATGACGGCAACGATACCTGTGATACCGAAGTACAAAATCTCCGTATCATTCGTGTAGTATTTAACGATTTGTGCGTTGACCGCTTGACCTGTTGCATTCGTCAAGAACCACAGACTCATCGTTTGCGCTGAGAAGGCTGCCGGCGCCAGTTTTGTTGTTGCCGATAGACCGACTGGTGACAAGAAGAGCTCACCGATGACGACGAGGAAGAAGCTCAGTGCAAGCCAGAGTGGACTAACTGACGTCTCCACACCGAACAGGATACCTGGTAGTGTCATGACGATGAACGAAAGTCCAGCGAACAGAAGACCAAACGAGAACTTTTGCATCGTCGTTGGTTGACGGTCACCGAGTTTGACCCAGAAGCTCGCAAAAACAGGTGCTAATACGATGATGAAGAGCGGATTCAACGATTGGAAGAATGCCGGTTGAATCTCAAATCCTAAGAATGAAAGGTTCGTCCGTTCACTTGCGAAGATCGAGAGGACGTATGAACCTTGTTCTTGGATTGCCCAGAAAATCGCTGCTGCGATGAACAACGGAATATACGCAATCAAACGTGAGCGCTCATCATCCGTGATCTTTGGACTACGAAGCATGACTGTGAAGTAAGCAATCGGAATCAAGATCCCGAGAATCGTGACCATTAAAGTAAAACGAGAAATCGTCAACAGTCCTGTCATCGATGCAACGACACCGAGTACCGCAACGACGACGACAACGATTGATGCGATCGTGATGAAGCGTTTTTTCTCGTCCCCTTTTAATGGGTTCAAGACATACGTACCCGCTTGACCAAGGTTTTTCTTTTTCGTCAAGACGAAGACGACAAGTCCTGCGAACATCCCGATGGCAGCGAGTGCGAAACCAGCATGATATCCACCGCGGTCAGCCACTTCACCGACGACGAGTGGTGAGAGGAATGCCCCAGCGTTGATCCCCATGTAGAAGATACTAAAACCAGCATCGCGGCGGTTATCCGTCTTGCTGTACAAATCACCGACGATATTCGATACGTTCGGTTTCAAGAAACCAGTACCGATGACGATAAGTCCCATCGAGATGAAGAGGGCTGTAATGCCTGCTGGTAAAGCAAGGACGATATGCCCTAGCATGATCAAGATACCACCATAGAAGACGGTGCGTGACGTACCGAGTAAACGGTCAGCTACCCATCCCCCAATGATCCCTGACATGTAGACGAGCGAACCATAAACTGCCATGATTGACGCAGCTGTCGTCTTATCGATACCTAGACCACCGTTGGCAACTGAATCGTACATGTAGAAGATAAGGATGGCACGCATGCCATAGTAGGAGAAACGCTCCCAAAACTCAGTGAAGAAGAGGGTGAACAACCCTTTCGGATTCCCGAAGAATCCTTTTTGCGGAACGGTCTTGTAGACCTGATCGCGATCAAACTCTGCCATATGATCGGCTCCTTTCATCAATCCTAAATAAGTGCATAATCCATCATCTTTTCCCGCTTTCCCCAAACGATAAGCGTGACGAAACAGATAGGATACGAATACACTGTTTTGCCTGAATTGTCTCACTTCTTTTTTTATATATGAGACAGCACTTTACCATTCAACCGCAAATCATTTGACGAGTCAAATATTATTTACGTTACAAGAATAACAAAAAGAGCAGTCGACTACTCGACTGCTCAGGATTGCATCTGTTTCGATTCAATGATTGTAATTCCAGGCGGTGCATGTAACGTTTCACGGATCATCGCCGCAGCGACTTGACCAGCTTCGATCGGAGCAATGGCACTCCGCTTCAACAAGGGGCGTAAAACCGTCGAAATTTTCGCAGCCGCTTGTTCGCCTAAGCGGAATTCATCTCGATCCCCTAGCAACAATGACGGTCTAAAAATCAATAACGCGTCATATCCGAGTACACGTAATCCGTTTTCCGTGTCCCCTTTTACGCGATTGTAGAAGGTTTTCGCATTCGGATGGGCACCGAGCGCCGAAATCAAGGCAAATCGTGTCGCCCCGAGGTCTAACAATTCACGACCAAGTTCAATCGGATATGTGTAGTCAACCTGACGAAATGCCTCTTGCGATCCTGCTTGTTTGATCGTCGTGCCCAGTGCACAATAGACATGGTCGACGACAGGTAGTTCAATTTCTGTCACACGATCAAAATCAATCACCCATTCTTCCAATTTCGGATGAAAACGGCGCATCGGGCGGCGAACGAGAACATGTACCTCGCTATACGCATCTTCTGCCAACAAACGATCGACGAGTTCTTGTCCGACTAGACCAGATGCTCCTAAAATTGCTGCTCTCATACGTTTCTCCCTCCTTCATGCTGTCGACCAATTGGTACGAAATAGGAACGGTTTCCGGTAATCCGTTCTCCGGCACGTACACCAATCGCACTTGGTCTTCCTCCTAAAATAAAGACACCATACATATACGCGACTTCTCCCTCTTCCTGAAGTGAGTACGTCGGTAATTCTTGATACGCTTGATAAACAGCCGGTTGATCACGAAACGTATGCTGTTCATTCTTTAGCATGATATGTCCTTGTCCATCATGGACCGTCACGGTATCTCCTTCACGCCCGAAGATTGGTTTTTTAACGAATGATCGCTGGCTTGAAATGAATGGATCAGCGGATAAGTACGTCGGTAAAAAGTAACGCGTAATCGTCATATGGTCCGTTTCGCTCAAGTACGGATGATTGGCTTCATGCAACATCCAGATCAATGCAAGAACCGACTTAGCTTGCATTAAAAAGGCAGACGGTGGATTGATGATTTCGAGTCGACCCGTCTCGACGAGTTGCAGGAGTAATTGTCCTAAATTTTTTCCGTCCTCATCCCGGTCAAGTAAGGCCATCTCAATCGGAAAGGTTTGACGATATAAGATATCGATTCTTTTACCAGCCTCATCGTACAGACCTTCTTCCGGACGAATCTCTAATGCATGAAGTGGACAATAGGTCGCATCACTCCAAAACGACTGCAAATACTCAGCTGTCAATCGATCCTCGATGTGGTCACCATGTGAGGTGAAGACGACATGCGGATGCTGTTTCGTCCGATGTATCGCGGCTTCGATCGCACGACGGACAGTTGCCTTCAGCCATTTGTTTTCCCCATCGTTGACCCGTTCAAAACCTTGTTTTTCCGCTACGACATCATTGACTTCAAATACTTCTTTAATGAAAGTCGGCGTATCCGCGTTCCATTCCATGAGTGAGATACGATCTGCCGTCGCAATGAAATCAAAGCGTCCGATGACGGTCAACGGTCGCATCGTCTCGAGTCGTAAAAAAGCGAGACTTTCAACTGGAAAGCCCAGCTCGAGCAGTGCCTCATCATCCATCGATCGAAGAATCGGAAGTACTTTTTCAAATATCTTGTAAACTTCTTGCGCCGCGATATGCAGTTGGTCGATTCGTTCTTCCGAGATGGGCATGATTTCCGTCACAGCGTACGGTTCCCCGTCTAGCACATCCCAAAAACGATCGATGTCTCCGTAAAAGGTTTGTCGTCTATTCATCCGCCGAAAAAGCCGGAAGATGAGCCTGTTCCGAATCCCTTTGTCTTCGTGTTATAACTCTTTACTTCTTTTGATTTCGGCGTATACCCTTTCGTTCGCATCGCACTATGCATCAAGGCACGTGATGCGAAATAACTACCACCCCAGTAATAGTATCCTGAATGGGTTGATGAACTATCATCACAGTACCAAACGCCTTCATCATTATCATACTCATAGTCATCACAATCCGGATCATCTGGTCGTTCCGCTCGTGCATCATCCGATCCACACCCACTCAGTGTCGTTCCGATCAACAGTGTTGCAGCTAGTGTCGCTTGTTTCATCCAATTCACCGTCTCAGTCCCCTTTCCTTTGACTCTCGTTATGGATAGTATACGCTTTTTTGGAGAGAAAAGTTTCTTTGTTCTGTCGGAACTTTTTTTCCTTCAATGTGGTAATAGTATCTATAGAACGAAAAGGAGGATTTACGCATGTCACTTGCCTACTACGTTGAAGAAAATGGTGAATTCCATCCGATCTATCAATATGATCGTTATGCGATTGAACCGGAAGAGATCATCGCCCACCAACTCTGCGAATTTCATATCATCGAAGGACATCAATACGAGCTTCGTTCCAATGAGATGGCAGGTGATTACGATCAATTGATTGTCGATCATATCAAGGCATCACCGCGTGCGACAGAAGAACGCGTTTATCCACCGCATCAAATTCATATCGAGTTCAGAGAATATTTATCTGACAGCGCGCAACCGCTCTTAAAGACATCAACGGTTCCGAATCACGTCCAAGCGATGCGTTTTTTGATCAAGGACAAAATTGAAGTCGAAGGACACGGTGTGTTTGAGCGTGACAGCTGTGAAATCGATATCGACCGAAATTGTTACGTCGTCTATCTTGCCGATACACTTTGAGATGTAAAATCAGGTCTCTTCATTTCCAAGAGACGTTTTTTTTGGCATACTAGAAAGTAAGAACGAATCAATCGAGGTGAACGAACATGAGTGAACAACCAAAAAAACTATCATTGCAAGAGGCAATGATCGAACGCTTGAAAGCAAAAAAACAAGCGCAAACAAAACGTCCGACTGGCTTACAAGGAACACAAACGAAACAATTGACGAGCCAACAGACGAAAAAAGCAAACAACCAGAAAAAACGGACAGGCGTCTAAGTCACAGGAATTCATGAAATAAGGAGTAATTATGAGTATTTTAACGGTATCTAACTTAAGTCACGGATTCGGTGACCGCGCCATTTTCGAAAATGTCTCCTTCCGCCTGTTAAAAGGCGAGCACATCGGTCTCGTCGGTGCGAACGGTGAAGGAAAATCGACGTTCATGAACATCATTACGTCGCAACTTGAGCCGGATGAAGGAAAAGTCGAATGGGCGAAGCATGTACGCGTTGGTTATTTGGATCAGCACGCTGTCCTTGAAAAAGGATTAACCATCCGCGATGCACTTAAAGGTGCATTCCAGTACATGTTCGACATCGAACAGGAAATCAATGATTTGTACGGTAAAATGGGCGAAGTCGAGCCAGAAGAACTGGAAAAGATGCTCGAAGAAGTCGGCGTCTTGCAGGACATTCTGACGAATAACGACTTCTATACGATCGATGCAAAAGTCGAAGAAATCGCGCGCGGTCTTGGGCTCGATGAGATCGGACTCGACCGGGATGTACAAGAGCTCAGTGGTGGACAGCGGACGAAAATCCTGCTCGCCAAACTCCTTCTTGAAAAACCGGACATTCTCTTACTTGATGAGCCGACCAACTATCTCGATGTCCAGCATATCGAATGGTTGAAACGCTACTTGAATGAATATGAGAATGCGTTCATCTTGATTTCGCACGATATTCCATTCCTCAATAGCGTCATCAACTTGATTTATCATATGGAAAATCAAGAATTGAATCGTTATGTCGGTGATTACGACAACTTCGTCACGATCCATGAAGCGAAGAAAAAGCAACTCGAGTCCGCGTTCAAGCGTCAACAGCAGGAAATCTCTGAGTTGAAGGACTTCGTTGCCCGGAACAAAGCCCGTGTCTCGACACGGAACATGGCGATGTCGCGTCAGAAGAAGCTCGATAAGATGGATGTCATCGAACTTGCGCAAGAGCGTCCAAAACCAGAGTTCCACTTCCTCCAAGCACGGACACCAAGTAAATTGATGTTCGAAGCAAAAGGTCTCGTCATCGGATACGATGAGCCACTTTCGCGCCCTCTTGATCTGACGATCGAACGTGGGCAGAAGATTGCGTTGCACGGTGCGAACGGAATCGGGAAATCGACGTTGCTCAAGAGTTTGCTCGGTGAAATTCCAGCTGTCTCGGGTGTCGTTGAGCGAGGCGAGAACTTGCATATCGGGTACTTCGAACAAGAAGTTAAAGAGAAGAACTCGAATACGTGTATCGAAGAGATTTGGAATACGTTCCCGTCTCTGACACAACAACAAGTCCGTGCTATGCTCGCGAAGTGTGGTTTGATGACGAAACACATCGAATCGAAAATCGAAGTGCTCAGCGGTGGGGAAAAAGCGAAAGTCCGTCTTTGTAAATTGATGAATACGGAATCGAACATCCTCGTACTCGATGAGCCGACGAACCACTTGGACGTCGAAGCCAAAGAAGAATTAAAACGTGCGTTACAAGAGTACAAAGGAACCGTCCTGTTGATCTCACACGAACCAGAATTCTATGAAGCTGTTGCGACAGACTTATGGAACTGTGAATCATGGACGACAAAAGTATTCTAAGCTACACCATACAAAAGATGGGATGCCCAGAAGGGTATCCCATCTTTTTAGTTCATACACTTAATCATTGCATGATCGTGCATCTTCACGCACACTAAGACTTAGAAAATGATTATGAAGGAGCGTGTTTTTTTGGAAACGATCACGAAAAAGGCAACACTATCCTATCTCCATGTTCCAAGCGGTGGTTCAGAACAGTTGATTGCCCGTCTCTATTCACCTGAACATACAGCGAATGCTCCACTGATTGTCCTCTTCCACGGATTTCCCGGGAAACAGTTGAACATGGACTGGGCAGTTCAACTTCAAAGTGCAGGGTACCATGTACTCGTCACGTCGTATCGTGGAACGATCGGGAGCCCTGGAACCTTCCGATTCCAACATGTTTTGGAAGACGCGACCGCGACACTACAGCACGTCTGCTCAGAGTCTTTCACTGCCGAACATGGCATCAAGGCGGATCAGATTACCGTCGTTGGTCATAGCATGGGCGGTTTCGCCGGTCTACATGCTTTTGCTGAGACACCAGAGGCTGCACATTATGTCGGAATCTCTCCGTTTAATTTTGGTCTCGTCGGTCAGCTCGTCCTCGAACATCCGGAATACGAAGCTGCGCTACACGGTGTACTCGAACGAGGAGCTGGTTTCCTAAATGGTGCCGTTGCTGACGCGTTACTCGATGAGTTGAAGCACCATCATACGACTTGGAATTTACTGACGCTAAAAGAACGTCTAGCCGATCGCTCGATGTTGCTTATGACGTCAGAAAGGGACGAAACATCGATCAAAGCACTCCATCATGACTTATTGCTATCCGACAGTCCGTTCGAGGAAGCGATTGTCGATAGTGATCACAACTATATCGAGAATCGGGACGCTGCCTTTAACGAATGGACAGCTTGGCTCGCCCGACAATGAAAAGAGCGCTCAGCGTATGACTGAGCGCTCTTTTGCTGAAGTTCGAGTCCGTTGCACAGGACGGATCCGTATCCGATAAAGGACGAGCGTAAACATCGTCAGTGTTGAGATAGCGTACCAGATCGTCGTGAACAGGGTTCCGGTATCCGTACCGATGAAAAGACCATGTGCCGTCATTAATAGCCAAGCAGGTAAGACCAGCCAGTGTGTCAATTTCCAAAGCGTCTTGCCTAACGTCTCCTTTAAGAAATCCGAAGTCACGAGAACGAATCCGAATAAGTAGAGACTGATCGTTCCTAGCGCATTCCAGAGTGGTTCATAAGAAGCTTGGCCCGGAATCAGGACTTCAAAGATCGTCAGTGGTGCGTATGAATCGACGATGATGAGCGTCGCATGAAGGACGATTGCGAGCAAACCTGCCCAGCCACTATATAAGTGCACGTGATGCAGTCGTGCTTTTTGTTTTTTGAGTGCCGGGTAGGAACCGAGCAATCCCGCTAAGACAGAAATCGTCATGAAGAAGTGCCCACTTAATCCACTCAACCGGATCATCGTCCATGTTGAGAACAACCATTTCATCCAGTCCATGTCTCACTCACTCCCTTCTGTTCACTTCGCCATTCCCCAGCAGTATCCAAAATCAATAATCGTCCTTTTGGAAACCAACGAAACAGCTTTTCTTGACGTTCTGTCTCTGTCATCTGAAAGGCAAGCTTCGTCATGACTTCGGCTTCATAGAGTTGTGGCGCAGATGCCGTCACTTGAAGAATCGGACTTCTCGTCGGACGTCCTGTTCGTCCATCTAACAAATGATGATGCGTCTGTCCGTCCGTCTTCCACGATCGATAGACACGGTTCGATGTCGCAATCGCACCTTGTCGTAATTGCATGTCAGCGACGCGTTGTTCGGTCTCGGGATGCGTGATCGTGATATTCCATGGTTCCTCCTCGGACCAGACGATGACGTCACCTCCCGCTTCAATCAATCCACGACTCCAGCTTTTTCGTAGTCGCTGCGCTGCGATCATCGCGGCAGCTCCTTTTCCGATTCCACCTAGGTCGATAAAACCGCCTCCGACTCGCGTCACGTCACATCCTTCAATGATGAACGGGGCGATCTCTGGTGGAGCAACCTCTTCATAAGCGACAGCTTGTGTGAAGGGAAATGATTGGCGATAGCCATTGGCTTGTTGTTGCGCCAGCAGGAATGGGGAAAAATAACGTTCGGTCTGCTCGAAGTATCGCGTGGCGCGGGCCAGTAAGCGGGCTAACGGTAAGGACACAGATAACGTGTCGCCGATCCGTAAGCGATTCAATCGACTGACTTCACTTTGCTTATCAAAGCGTGACCACTGCCGATCCACATAATGAAAGAATCGGACAAGTTCCTCCCATTCTGCTTCATCGATCGGCTGATCCGTCACGAACCGCACCTGATTATGCATCGCATACAATTGTCGCTCCATCTTCCTCCTCCTTACCTCGAATGGCTAGACTGACCGTCACTTGATCCACCGGGTTGACTGAAGCCAGACGATTCATCACCTTGCCATTGATCATCATCGTCATCTTCGTAATATCCATCATCCCCTTCGTATTCGCCATCATCATCGCTATACTGATTCCCTTGAGATGGTAGCGTCGTATCGTTCGAATACGTATCGCCTGTCGAAACAGGTGTCGTAGAGGAATCGTTCGAACTGACACTCAACTGACCAATCGCAAGTCCGATGAAGACGGAACTACTAAGCCCGACGAGCCATTTCGCAAATGGTTTTGGTTTCATCTGTTTCCTCTCCCTTCTTGTTACGTTTACTGTATCGAAAAAAACTGACAACTAACTGACGGCAACTATGGGATAATGAGAAAAAAAGAGGAGCGATGTGCATGCGCGTTTTGGTAGCAGAAGATGATCAGCGTCTTGCGAAGATGTTACGCCTCCATTTGGAGCGGGCAGGATATCAGGTAGATGTTGCGCAGGATGGAGTGGAAGCGCTCCTCCAATGTCAGACGTATCGCTATGACTTACTCGTTCTCGATTGGATGATGCCTCGTAAGAGCGGAGTCGAAGTCGCCGCTACCTTACGGCAAGAACAGTTTGAAGGCGGCATCTTGATGCTGACTGCTCGCGATACGGAAATCGATCTCGTTCATGGTCTCGATAGTGGAGCCGATGACTATCTCGTTAAACCGTTTCAATCGAATGAATTACTGGCACGACTGCGCGCGCTCAGTCGTCGTCAACAAAAGGCATTCGTGTCGACGGTTTCTTTCAATGGACTACTCCTCGATCTGTCCTCACAAACGATTTCTTACGAGCGACATCCAATCGATTTAACACGACGTGAATTTGAATTCCTTTCCTTACTGTTAAGACGACCTGAACAGGTGATGAGTCGTGAATTGATCATCGAAGTCGTGTGGGGGATCGGGGCGGATATTACGGATAACGCGCTCGATGCGCTCGTCCGACTCGTTCGAAAAAAATTAGATGCGGTCGGTGCTCCTAATTTGATTCGGACAGTTCGCGGATTCGGTTATCGTTTAGGTGATCCGCATGCTTGAATCGATTCGAAAACGACTGACCTTGTTATTCAGTGGCTCGTTTTTTCTTGTACTAGTCCTTATCCTGATTGGTGTGTATGTCACGAACGCTCAATTGCTGAATCGAATGGAATTGAATCAATTGAAGAGCGTATCTGATCGAGATATCTTCGAACGGATCGAGCATGGGGAGGATCACTTCATTCGAAATCCGATCTACTTCCAGTTACTCGATGGTTCAGGAAACGAACGCTATGCAAGTCTGCCGCCAGACGTCGAGTCCAAAACACTGCGCCGTTTTTTAAGCTCGAATGATACGACGCAACAAGTGGAATGGGATGATCGACACTTCTTGCTGTATCAACGGAGTACCGAAGAAGGACGGCTACTACTGATGAAGGACATCTCTCCGACCGAAGACACCTTACAGCGATTGATTGCCGTTCTGGCGGGGATCGCGGTGCTCGCAACGATTGTCCTGACGCTAGTCGGATATATCCTTGCTGGTCGAGCCGTCATTCCGGTGCAACAAGCATTCGATCGTCAACGTCGTTTTACGTCCGATGCTTCACATGAACTACGGACACCTCTGACAATCGTCTACAGCGGGATTGAATTGCTAGAAGCGGAATCACTTTCGAATGAAGGGCGTACGATTCTAGAGGACGTTAAAGCAGAAACGGCAGGCATGCAGTATTTAGTCTCTGATTTATTATTGCTTGCGCGAGAAGGACAACCTTCACCGAAACAGGAAGTTGACCTTAGTTCGCTCGTTCAAAAGACCGTCGAACGTTTTCAGCACGCCTACTCGAATCGCGTCATCCACGCTTCGATAATGCCTGACTTACGCATGAAGGGAGATACCCATCAATTGAACCGCTTATTGACGGTCTTTCTTGAGAATGCTCTTGTCTACAGCGATGACGTCATTGATGTCTCTCTCGAAGAAACTACTACAGAACGCCAGTTGACGATACAGGACCGCGGAATCGGTATCGCTTCCAATCAACAAACTAAAATATTCGAGCGTTTTTACCGGGGGGACCATTCGCGTCACGGAACAGGAACCGGTCTTGGGTTATCAATCGCTCAATCCATTGCGGAGCAACATGGCGGAACGATTTCCATTGATTCCACATTAGGTGAAGGTACACGGTTCATCATTCATTTCCCAACTCTTTAAAACGGTGTCAGTTAACTGTCAGATAAGCAGGGTAAAGTGAAATTATGCTTTACCATACTTATCCAAGGAGGTTTTTGATATGTTGGGGAACGTACCGCTTCATCCACTTCTTGTCCATGCACCGATTGCACTTTTATTATTTGCGACGATCCTATTACTCATCAGTCTGAAGTGGACACAATTCAAACTGTTTGCCCTTTTTACGTTAGTCGTCGGTCTGATTTCCGGAGTCGCTGCCTATTTGTCTGGAGACGGAGCAGAAGAGTATGCGGAAGCGAATTTAAGCAGCGTTACCCATGCTGCCATCGAAAATCATGAGCATTTTGCACTGTTCAGTCTTGTTGCCTTTGGTGTCTCGCTGTTATTTCTTTTGTTAGGTTACCGCTCGAACAAAAAAATGTTTTTATTACTCAGTTTCGTTGTTGCCATCGTCGGTAGCGGACTACTTGCTTATACTGGTCATCTCGGTGGTCAGATGGTCTACGCCAAATAAAACAAGAGCCGGTCTATTTTCTCTTTTGATAAGAGAAGTAGACCGGCTTTTTTATCTTGTTTCTGTTTATTTACGATGTGCACGTCCCGGGCGACGGTTATTCGAACGACGTGTGTTTCCACGTCCTTCTGTCGTCTTCCGTGATCCTTTACTTTGATCGTGCTGTGCGCGAATCGCTTCTTCAGACAATTCGACGACGATCGGCGTGACCGAGATGTTCAATTCCCGTTCCATATCACGGAACGTCCGACCATCTTTTGGTGTTACGATGGAAACGGCAATTCCGTCGTTCCCAGCACGTCCTGTCCGACCAATCCGGTGAACGTAGCTTTCCGCATCATCCGGTAAATCATAGTTAAAGACGTGTGTCACACCTGTCACATCAAGTCCACGCGAAGCAACATCTGTTGCGATCAGGAATTGTGTTTTTCCTTGATAGAACTTCGCCATCGCTTTTTCACGTTTCCCTTGCGTTAGTCCACCGTGCAATTCATCCGTCGGATACCCTTGCATCTGCATTTCTTCGTTCAATTTACTAACGCGACGTTGTGTACGGCAGAAAATAATGGCTGCGTACGGACGCATCTCGTCAAGCATCGTCCGCAGTGTCGCTTGCTTGCGGCGATCCGTTGTTTCGACGACGAACTGTTCGATCGCTTCAACAGTAATGCTTTCCGCCTCCACCTGTACTTCGACTGGATTACGCAAATACGTTTTCGCCAGTTCCTCTACTTTCGGTGGCATCGTTGCAGATAACATGACGAATTGACGATCAACCGGTGCTGCTTCGATGATGTCTTCAATTTCTGGCAAGAAACCGATTTGCAGCATTTGGTCCGCCTCATCCAAGACAAGCGTCCGTAATTCACTTAAATCAAGTGTACCGCGACCGACGTGGTCAAGAATTCGTCCTGGTGTCCCGATGATGATTTGTGGCATCCGACCGAGGCGTTGAATCTGTTTAAAGACGTCTTGTCCACCGTATACAGCAAGCGCACGGTACTGTTC
>NZ_WBYY01000086.1:0-12656 GCF_048985645.1 Exiguobacterium sp. A1_3_1
TGATTGAAAAAGATCTCGATCAATATTCAGTCTTACGTCGGGCGTTCGTCATGCGTAAATCGGTTCAATTACCGATTGGCGATCAGTTCGAATCGGCGATCCCCGTCCAATCTCCAAGTAATGGACAAGTCGTCGGGTTACTTTATATTCGTCATGCTTTTCCTCAGTTCAATCTAGAGCAAGTCGGGGACTTACTTGATCTATCACGAAAACTCGGAATGACGCTTGAGCGCCATCTCCTGTTCCATCAGATGGAGCATGAAAAAATCAAGACGTATCAGCTCCTCGACTCGATTCGGGAAGCTGTCCTATACATCGAGAGTAGTGGGGAACAGATCTATGCGAACCAAGCCTTGTTGAACATGTTTCCACCGAAGCTCGTCAATCAGGCGCAAGGATTCCGCCACGCCTACGAACGGGCGACGTCGCTGTTTGAACATGTCGATCAGCCAGACGCACTCCATGACTACATCGGTCAACTGATGAATGGGGACATTCCGGGAGAAACGATCGAACTATCAGCGTTTCGAGGGAACTTGCTCCTCAGTGCTTACGCCGAGCGGATTACGATCGCAAACGTCGAGTGGGGTATGATGCTCGTCTTACGTGACGTGACGAAAGATAAGGAACTTGATCTCAAGCAGGCAGAATTCGTCTCGATCGTGTCGCACGAGTTGCGGACACCGCTCTCTTCCATCATGGGCTTCACGGAATTATTGATGAAACGAGAAGTCGATCCGAAGCGCCAAAAGCGGTATTTGCAGACGATTCATTCCGAAACCGTTCGATTGGCGGAATTGATCAATGATATCCTGGAAATTCAAAAAGGGGAAGATTCGACGCACGGCACGCAAAAAGAACCGCTTGATGTGAAACAACTGATGTTCGAGATGAAACCGATGTTTGATCTTGCGAGTCGCGCGCATCGCATCAGCGTCCAGTTCGATCCAGGCTCCTATAGGATTTCAGCAAGCAGCGAAAAGATGAAACAACTGTTTACGAACTTGATCATGAACGCGATTAAATATTCGCCTGAAGGTGGGGCAATCCGGATCAAAGGGTCAAATCAATCGGATCAATTACGGATTGAAATTTCGGACGAAGGGCTTGGTATTCCAGAAAAAGCGCTCCCTTACATCTTTGATAAGTTTTACCGCGCAGATAACTCGGATACGCGCAAAATCGGTGGAACCGGCTTAGGGCTCGCGATTTGCCGGATGATCGTGCTCGATCATGGAGGAGCGATTTCCGTTCAATCGACGGAAGGAGAGGGTAGTACCTTCATCATTCAACTCCCGCTCGACGCATGACCGACAATCAACTGAGAAAGGAGGAAGACACGGTGAATAACTCACACATTCGTTATGAAGCATTGCATCCGCTCGTCGAGGAAATTCTTGAAAAACTGAGTGAACGAATCGGCGTCAATACGTTATTTTTTGCATTGAACGACTCCTATAGCAATTTCGTCGTCAAGGCAATCAATCAAGAACGACAATTGATTGAAGAAGGCTCGACCCATGTCTTCCAACATGTTCTCTGTAAGTTAGTCGTCGATGAGACGGACGGGAAGGTCTCGATCAATGAATTGCTCAATGATCCATTGACGGTCAATCATCCGGTCACGAAAGCTCTTGGAAACGGTAGCTTTTTAGGGGTGGCGATCAAAAACGCGGAGAACGAAAAAATCGGGACGTTATGTGCCTTTGACGATCAACCATTCGACTTCAAGGAGCAGGATATTGCACTTGTCGAACGATATGCCGATATCATTAGTAAATCAATCAATGTCGAAACGTATGTCATCAAAGACGCTTTGACAGATGTCTATAACGAACGCTATATGAATCGACTGATTTCGAGTGTGACGATTCATCCAGCTTTCTTGATGGTCTTGAACCTCGATCGTTTTCATGCGATCAATGCAACGCATGGATACCGATCCGGGAACGAAGTATTGCGCGAAATTGCAAATCGGCTGAAATATGTTCCATTACCGAATCATGTCGTCGGACGAATGGATGGCAATGAATTCGTCGTCTTAGCGGCACTTGAGCAGGAACAGGAATTCGAACAGCATGCAGAAAAGTACGCTCGCATCGTCACGGAAGCGATTGAACAACCGATCGTTGGTGTTGCGGACGAACCGATTCACGTGACGGCATCGTCTGGGGTCAGTCTCCTGACCGGTGACATGGCGAGTCGTCAGACGCAGATTTATGCAGCGGAAGCCTTGATGCAACAAGTGAAACACGACGGGAAACGTCGGACCTCGTTCGTCAATCCGAACCGACATGCGGAGCAGCACCCGTTTGCATCGGTCCTTGAATCAGAGCTGTCGCATGCACTGGAACGGGGACAGTTCGAACTTTATTACCAATGGATCGTCGATGCGAAACAAGAACATTATGTCGCGGTAGAAGCACTTCTACGCTGGAATCATCCAGTGCTTGGCTTCGTCAGTCCGACGGATTTCATTCCGATTGCTGAGAAGATGGAGATTTTTCCGGACATCGGTCGATTTACGATCTGTCAGGCCATCTTGGACCAAAGACGGCTAGAAGAAACGTTTGGTCGTAAGATTTCCGTCGCTGTCAATCTATCGGCAAATCAGTTCGAGTCGGATCAACTCTTTTCCGAGTTAATTCGATTAACAGAAGAGTCTTACTTCCCGAATGAGCGTCTCATTCTAGAAATTCGTGAGGAAGTACTGCAAACACGTCGTCGTTTTGCGATCAAACGCTTGGAACAGTTACGCCAAGCAGGCTATCGTCTGACCGTCGATCATTTCGGTAGTCATTACGCGTCACTCAATTCGTTGTTACGCCTGCCTGTTCAAGCGGTCAAACTCGATCCAATCTTTACGCGTCGACTCGTTCAAAATCAGCTGGAACGTTCGATGATTCGCTCTGTCCATTCCTTGACGTCGACGTTGAACATCGCGCTCGTGATTCAGGAAGTCGAAACACCGTCACAGCTGCAGCACATTCAAACGTTAGATGAGTTGTTGTATGTGCAAGGATACGAGGTCCATCATCCTCAACCCATCGATCAACTACTCGTCGAGGACATCATACGAGGGCGTGCTGAGGTTTAACCGTTCTTCAGTCGGGAATACCTTAAAAGGTAGAACAAGTACATTTTAAGGGGGATGCCAAATGGCTGATCAACACGATAAAGAAACGGATCCGATTACTTCAGGTAACCGAATGACGAAGGATGAGATTGCGGGGCGTGATCCGCAGGACCACGCGGAGGTACCGGAAAAATCGAAGGATGAAAAAGAATCGAAGCATCCAGATCAAGAAGCAGACACATCAAGTGAAGAAGCTTCAAGTGAAGAGGCTCCCGATTTGTCCCATGCTTCAGATGAAGATGGCGATGTCCAGCCTTCTGATGAAGACCAGCAAGATAAAGAATAACTAAAATGAAAGGCAATCGATGTCCGGCAGAAATGCTGGATATCGATTGCCTTTTTTTGATGGAGTAAAAGATTACTCGCCACCCCCACCGCCGTCACCACCACCATCAAATCCTCCGTCGATCCCGCCGTCTGTCGCATGGGACGTGTCGGTCAAATCAACAGGGAAGAGTAAGAACGGAATCGCATCGGTGCCGTCTGGTGGGAGAATCGAAGATGGGAAGAGCTGTTGCAGGATTGTTTGTTGACTTAAATACAATCGGATTGCTGTCAAATAGACTAAGTCCTTCCGGTATTTAAAATGTAAATCGGAGCGTAACGCCTCTGCCATCCGTTCGAGTGACGAAGCGTGAACGTCTGGATCACCGAGTAACGCAAGCATGCCGTGGAACGACAGCGGAACATGGTGTTTACGATGTATCTTACGGGATGCCTCCACTTGTGCGATATAGCGATCCCAATCGTCTTCAGGCAATAAAGCGAATATCAAGGCGACGACATACGTCTGTTGAGCGCGTCCGAACCGTCGTTTGAGTCGTTGATAGACCGTTTCGATACGCGAGGCGAGTTCGTCTAACTCACCGCGTGTCGTAGCGTGAAAATAGACGAAAGAGATCAATAGCGGTGACACGATGAACCGATGTTGTTTTTTGAGGCGTGTGTATAATTGTACCGTTCGTTCAAGTACCGCGTCCTGTGGAGTAAGACGGCTGATGAACAGGGCAGTAGAGTAGGCATTCAAGGGATGCGACAAGCGATGCGATTTAAAATAGCCATGAATCGACATCATCTCAGCAATCCGACTCGGTGTGTGGGCGTCAAAGGCATGAATCTTCGAAGCAAGTAATAATGCCTGGGTGGTTTGTGTATGCAAGCGTATTTTTAAGTCATCTGCTGTCTCAAGCAACACACTTGCGGAAACCTGCTCCGTTCCGATCGTCCGGTCGAATGCCAGTTCGATGAGAATACCATCCTGATAGGTTCTGAATTCTGGTCCGATGTGATCCAGCTGTCGCAAGAAAGTCGTCGCGATCTCCATGACTGTTCCTCCTCTGCCTTTTCTTCTAGTGTATCACGCAGTGAAAGCGTTATCTTATTTTTTCAGTTGGGTGTCAATCAATTGTTCTGCTGCGCGCCGGTACAAGTTACTCATATGAGCCATCGCTAAGATCTGTTCCAGTGGGTCGGTCGTCGAGGCGGTTAGAGCGTCTTGTTCCGTTACGAAGCGGGCTGTATTTCGTTCCGTCAGTTCGAGGTAATTGCGATAAAACCCTTCAAGATCGAGTTGATCCTGTTCGATCCCTTCGTTCAAGGGCGCGAGAATCGTCTTGATATCATTGATCGAAAACGAACTTTTCAATTGATAAATCAAGCTGATCAGAATCAAGTGCTCCTTCGTATATTTTTTATTCGTGACCGGAAAGAATAATTTCTTTTTGGCATAATTGTTGATCATCGTCTTCGTCAAAATCGTCTCGTCTGCACTTCGCGTCGTTTCCTCGAATGTCCGCTCGAACAGTTGGATGACTTGATCCATATAGAGATCGATATTCGGGATATCTTCGAGCCGTAATTGACGATCGTGTCTCGTGTCGTCAGAATGTGTCATAAAAAAACCTCCAAAATTGCTAAAATAGGACTTTCTACTTCTCCATCATATGATAGAATACGTATATAACGCCATGTAGTATTCGAAACTACATATCAGGGGAGGAACGAAAGTGAAAGCTTATATGAGAGAACCGATTAATGGATTAACGCATCTTGGAGGGGCTGTCTTTGCTTTTGTCGGGTTACTGGCACTTGTCATTAAGGCATCGTTAGAACGGGGGGCATCACTTGCGATCGTTGCAGCGATTATTTTTGGTGTCAGTATGATGGCGCTCTATGCCGTCTCAGCGACCTACCATATGGTGCTTGCGAGCGACCGGGCGATCGCCATCTGGCGTCGGTTGGATCATTCGATGATTTATCTGTTGATTGCCGGGTCTTACGCACCGTTTTGTCTCGTCAGTCTGAACGGTCCGACTGGTTGGGTCTTGTTCAGCATCGTCATGTTGATTGCAGTCTCTGGAATCACCTTCAAATTGGTTTGGTTCAACAGTCCACGTTGGTTATCAACGACGCTCTACATCGGAATGGGCTGGATCATGGTATTTGCGATCACACCACTCGCGCAAGTCTTATCACCGCTCGGCATCGGATTATTGTTCCTTGGTGGTATCTTCTACACGATTGGTGGCATCATCTATGGGCTAAAGCCACGGATCTTATCGTTCAAACATCTTGGATTCCATGAAATCTTCCATATCTTCGTACTACTGGGTAGCCTAGCGCACTTCCTATGTGTCTACTTCTTCGTCTTATGAGGATGTCCTCCTTCAGTCAATGGCTGAAGGAGTTTTTTTGTGTCTGATGGAAAATACAGGAGAAGTCGAGTGTCCTCACGAATGAAAGAACGAATAGATCACGCATAGGAGGAAAAGCATGAAACATACACGATGGCAATTAGAGACACTCTACACGATTGATGATGTCAAAGCAGGAATTGCTACGATACGAGCCGCGTTGACGAAACGTCCGACAAATGTGGCAGAACAGGTCGAGCGTTATCAGCAAGTCGCGCGCGACGTCGAGGAATGGAGCGACTTCATTTATTGTCTGTACGCTGAAGATGTCACGCGCTCAGAAGTCCATCCATTGCTCGAAGAGATTGAAATCGTACAAGCGATGGTGCGCAGTGAGGCAGCAGCATTCGATACGAAGATCGCCGCACTGTCACAAGAAGAGTGGGAGGAGTTCGTCACGGGTTCACCATACGCCTTTTTCTTGAATGAACGCCGTGACATCCAGTCGCGTCGTGCACCACTGGTTCAGGAACACTTATTGCAGGATCTCGGTGTGGACGGGTTCCAAGGCTGGGGACAGCTTTACAAACAGCGTTTCATGGCATTACGCGTTGACTTGGATAATAAGCAGGTCACGATTGGTCAAGGACTACACGAAGCGATGTTCGCACCTGACCGTTCGGCTCGTTTAGCGGCAGCGACAGCGGTTGACACCGCGTGTGCACAAGAAGCTGACCTGTTTGCGACAATCTTGAACCGGATTGCCGGCTTCAGATTGCAATCCTACAAGATGCGGAACTGGGAGCAACCATTGACTGAGTTGCTTGAGCAGAACCGGATCTCGGAAGCGAGCCTAATAGCGATGATGGAAGCACTTGATCAACACCGCGACCTCTTTCACGCCTATTACGCTCGCAAGATTGCCCAGGCGGAGCGGGTGACGGGAGAATGGCATGATTTTGAGACAAACACCTATCGTTCCGCCCGTCACGTTCCGTTTGAGATGGCAGAAACAATCGTCACGACACAATTCAAACGATTGAATCCGCAGCTCGGCGCCTTCGCGGAAAACGTGTTTAGTGAGGGATGGGTCGATGCAGAGAATCGTCCTGGAAAAGCAGAGGGCGGATTCTGCGCTGCCTTTCCGATTGCCAAGGAGAGCCGGATCTTTATGACGTACCGCGACAGTTATCCGGACGTCGCGACGCTCGCTCATGAATTTGGTCATGCCTATCATAATTATTTACTGCAAGACGAACCGTATTTAAATCAAGTCAAAGGAACGAGCATCGCGGAGACGGCTTCGACGTTCATGGAGAATCTCGTGCTCGATGCTGCCATCAAAGAGACGACGGAACGGGAGGAAGTGCTCGCTCTCCTAGAGGTCAAGATCCGAGAAGGGTTAAAATATGCCAGCATCGTTCCCGGCATGTTCCGGTTCGAGCAACGGTTTTATGCGGAACGTCAGCAAGGGACGGTCAGTGCCGAACGGTTAAGTGAACTCCTGCAAGAGGAAGAACGGTTAGCCTATGGTCCGGTATTGCCTGAACCGGCGCGCTATAAATGGATGTACATCAGTCACTTATTCAATCCGAATCTTGCGTTCTACAACATTCCCTACACGATCGGTTATCTGCTCAGCAATAGTCTGTATCAGACGGTTCAAGCGGATCCGAGTCAATTTTCGACAGTCTTTGAAGCCGTCATGCATGATTCCGGTCAAGCGACGATCGATGAGATCGTTAAACGTCATCTCGACGCTGATCCGACATCCGTCGCGTTTTGGATGGAAGCTCAGCAACCGCTCGTCCAGGCAATTGAGCAGTACCTGACGTTAACGGAATCCTCTCTCTCCGTCGATTGAAGACGAATCGAAACGGGAACAGAAATGTAGGGAGGGATGCGGATGTATGAACAGGAGAAACAATTAGTCGCTGAGGCAGCACTAACTTACGTGAAAGATGGGATGATAGTGGGTCTTGGGACGGGTTCGACGACGGAACGGTTCATCGAGGCGCTTGGTCCACTTGTGCAGGCGGGACTACAAATTCAAGGCGTGGCGACGTCACTTGCGACGGTCCGACTTGCGGAACGGTTACACATTCCGTTGATCGACTTGGAAGAGGGAATGGAAATCGATGTGACGATCGATGGGATCGATCAGATTGACGGACGATTTCAAACGATCAAAGGTGGTGGCGGTGCACTATTTCGCGAGAAAATCGTCGCACTGATGAGTCGAGAATTGCTCTATCTGACCGATTCCTCAAAGTTCGTCCATCATTTAAGCGGACCGTTACCGGTTGAACTGGATCCGTTTGCGTTACCGTATGTACGACAACGGTTGCGTGATAAGCATGTCTCAGCAACGCTACGCGTGAAAGACGATCGTCCCTTCGTTACAGATGGAGGTCACGTGATTCTTGACGTGGAATTATCAGCCATCTCGGACGTCCGAGTATTTGCAAAAGAAGTGAAGAGCTGGTCGGGTGTACTCGATACCGGTTACTTCGAGCGACAGCCCGATCATGTCCTGACGGTCGAAGAGGGAAAGGTCAAACGTATTGCGCATCCACGACTGCGTGACGGTGGTGGGTTGGTTTAAGGGAAGAAAGAAGGAAACCGTATGGGCTTGAAAAAACGGTATTTATTCGGAGCAGGTGTCATTGCCGGTGCGAGTCTACTTTTGTTCAGGAAGCGGGAACAGGTCACACAGACCGATGCGCTACGTGACTATTTAGCGCATCTCGATCAGGATCCGAGTCCCGATGCTGCGAAGGACCCGGATGAGGTCGGATTGACGAAGCTCGATTCGATCTATCGAGCTGAGTGGCAAGCGAATGGTTTTCCACGTTCGCGGACGGAGCTAGAGGAGCTTGAAAAATAAAAGAACATGAAAACAGCCTTGAATTCAATGAATCAAGGCTGTTTGACTTAGAGGTAATTGAAAAGAGGAGAAGCTCACCATGCCAATTTGAAATCTTATCCTGAATCATATTAGAACTGAGCATTTAGTTACGCTTACTAATCTTTGCTATCGACATAAAGCTAAATAAAATTACTAAAATGCCAACAAATTGCACCTTTACATGATAAAGAGGATCAAAATAATTTGTTTCGAATTGAAACACGTGTGGCCAGGGCATGAACTGTCCTTTTGTGACGACCTCGAGCAAGGTGTACATAAGTAGAAGGGAGAGTGCATATTCAAACCGTTTTGTCCAAAGTATAAGTGTCATACCGAAAAATAGAAAGAGCAGTATCAACTCTATATGGTGTAGAAAAACGATTGTTGGTATATCGACATCATTGAACAATAGTGTCCCGGTTAAAACTAAATAACCAACAAAATAGAGTAATAGAAAGCGAAGAATATCCATTACAAGCCACTTACGGTAGTAGGGAACTAATGTATCGTATGCACCTTCTTCGAAAATTGGCTGAAAATGTAAGATGACCGTCCAAGCAATCCAAGGAATAAATGCCGTCTGGATAACTTGAATGCCGTAAAGCATCGGATTAAACAAAATATATGACTCTACACCAATAAACATAATTATAGGGAGAAGCATCGCGACTCCATGTAATCTCCAATCAAACCAAAATAATCTTTTGAACGCTAGGCTTCTTTTCATTTCGAACCTCGCATTACCATCAAGTAACCGTCCATCAGTTTGGGTTCAATGTCCGACGAAGAGGCTGCGGCTTCTTCTAAATAGCGAACCTCGATTTGCTCACCGTGTTCATTAAGATCAACGACTCGTTCGTCCTGCATCCATCCACCAAGTTCCTCAAGGGAGACCTTTACGCTCGAAAGATGACCTCTAGCTAAATTCTTCAGTTCTAACGGTGTTCCTTCAAATCGAACGATTCCATTTTGTAGAATTCCGATTTTAGTACACAAAAACTCAATGTCTTCGACAATATGCGAAGAAATGATGATAGTGTGATCTTCGCCTAATTCACGTAGTAAGTTTCTGAAACGAATTCGTTCTTCGATATCTAGTCCAGCTGTTGGTTCATCAAACACAAGGATTTTAGGCTTGCGTAATAAAAGCTGTGCGATACCCACACGCCGACGCATTCCACCAGATAAATCATTCATTCGCATGTCTCTCTTATCTTGGAGATTCACGCGGTGAAGGGCTTCGTCTACTTTTTCTTGACGCTCTGATTCTGTAGTAATACCTTGTAATAAAGCAAGATGAAGAAGTACATCTTCCACTTTGAGACTAGGATAGATATTAAAGTCTTGTGGTAAAAATCCGACTTCTCTCGAAACATCCGCATATTTTCTCTTCACAACGGACTTTCCGTCGATACTAATTTGTCCTCCAGAAACGGAAGTCAGTCCACATAGTACTTTCATCAAAGTCGTTTTCCCTGCTCCGTTTGGACCTAATAGACCAAAAATCCCTTCGATTTCAAGCGAAACATGGTGTAAAATTTGTTTTTTTCGATAGGATTTTGAGAGATGTTGTAACTGGATCATGACTCCATACTCCTTTGCACTCTATTTTTCCGTCTCGTTTAATTCTGAGTACCATTTTTTCAACAATATTAATTGTTGCTTATGGTCATAGTCCATAAATTCTTTAATCCAACGCTCTACTTCCTTCATATCTAAGTTAGATTGTTGGAGGAAAAATGGATCCACCTCTATTGGCTCTAGTTTTAATTCTGTTTGAATCCAATAAGAGAAGGCAGCGTTGAATACTTTCCATTTGGGTTGTACCTTCACTTCACTTGAACTATTTGACCAAAGAATTCCTGGCACATAAGTTGCCACTACTTCACTTAAGCTTTGATCCAAACGGAGTGTCGTTCCAATCTGCAACAAGAGATGCGCATCATCAAGATAACTGTTTCGTTCTTCGTTTGGAGAAACAAGGATAATTTTTTTAGGTACTACCGTTTGTTTATCAAATGTTCGCTGCACTACAGCGTTAGTTTGTTCTAATGTTTTTTGGACCGATTGCCAGTAAGTTTGTGGCATCGACCACGAAACATCTGTAACGATTTCATGTTCTTCATACTCATAAACTTTAATATTCCCTTGCATCATCGTTACACCAGCTACACGACCTACTAAAGATCGCTCTCCCTGTCTTTTTAAGTTCGTTATGATGTCTTTCGGAATGTCTCCCGAGATTTTAACGTCAGTCATTCTTTGTCGATCTCCGACAAGATCTAACGTTTCAACACCTAAACGATTGATCGGCTGAGACTGCCGAACAGGATACCAGTTTAACGTAGCGGGCAAGTACCATATATCTTTTGTAAGAGCAAAATATGGACTGTTTTTAATGTCATAACGAACTGTAACGTTCGTTGTAGAACTATCTGACGAAATCGGAAAAGAGATAAAGTCGCCTTGACGCTTAAATTTAACTTTCCTGTTGTTTACTATTACAGCGTTTACGTCGTATTCATGCCACAAAGAAAGACTGATAGATTGTTTCTGAGAAACTTTCATTAACATATCAGCTTCTACTCTTAATGCGTTGGTTTCTTGTACCATGTTCAAGTTCATCTTTTGAATCTTATAGTCAAGAGCATCCTGTTCAGGAACAAATGTATACGGAGGTTTGTAGTGCTTTGATAAATCAGAATCAAAACTACGATCAAAACTCAATTGATTGTTTGCAAGTGCTAGGGGAGATACAAAGACAAGGACCCCTAATCCAAGTATGGAGAAAACTACTGTCAAAGTTCGTTTAGAAGCTCTTAAGTTCCATTGTCCAACTAAAAGGAATAAAAAGACGCATTGCAGTAAAATATGAAGGAGGTTTTTTATAAAAAGAGCTTCATTTCCGAGAAATCCACTGAGTTGTGCATGGACATGTCCCGGTTGAATAGGACCAATAAACAATAGACTACGTATTCCTTCGAATCCACCTTTGTAGAAATAGTCAGAGAAGAACTCGGTATTTAATGGACCAATCAATACCCATACGAGAAAGAGTGCCAACATGCCGGTCTTTCTCTTTCCAAACATCAGTGCACAGTTGATCCCCCATAATGCAGCTAGAATGAGCGGTAAGAAGTAAAAAATCAAGGCATGCTTTACGACATCAAGTTGAAATGTAGACCATGGAATTTCTTGATTCTGATAGTAGAGGAACAAACCTAACAGACCTATCAAGAGAGTTGTCCCCATAAAAATGACATGATTGAGGAGGATTGAAAAAATTCGCTGATATTGTATGTTAACGATATCCGGGAAGAGTATGCTTTGTCGATACTGAACTTCTTCTGAAACAAGTCGATACATATAGACGGCGACTAGTAACATCATTCCTTGTACAGGAATAACAAACCCATTCAAGAGGCTTGCATAATCCATGTACACATACTCCTCCCGGATGTCGGCGATGATCTTCATTCCAATACTAAAAGGAAACAAAAGTAATGAGAATACGTAAAAGTAACTCTTGGCCATCTGTAATCCGTAAAACTTCAGTAAATCTTTTATTATAATTTTCTTCACTTTTTTCACCTCTTTAAACGCATAGAAACACCGATTTCAAAAAGAAATCGATGTTTGTTAAATCAGTTAACTTTAGTCACTGCTTCACCATAGATGCTAGTAGCACCACTTTGAGTGTTCGCTTGTGAATAATATTGGTGAGACTTAGTAGCAGAGAATCCTGATGTCACTGTTTGTGACGGGTTGGCAGTCCGAGATGCAGCGGTAGAATCCGGCCAGAAGTCGATTTCACGCTTAGCGTAACCTTGGACATAGAATGTAGGACCTGCACTTGATACTTTAAGTGATCCAGTTGTTCCTGAAGCGGTAACAGTAGAACCAGTTGCCGTAGATTTACCAGGACGGATACTTGCTGTTGAAGTACCAGATGCCATCGCAGCAGTAGCACATAAAACAC
>NZ_WBYY01000087.1:0-12649 GCF_048985645.1 Exiguobacterium sp. A1_3_1
GCTGTAGATACAACGTGGTACGAACGCATATTCAAGTGGTGTCGTCGTTCCGTGGACGATCGCCTCGACCGCTTTGACACCTTCTGCTGACGCAACGTGCGCCAGTTGTAAGCGACCGATGACATCCCCGATCGCATAGATATGTTGATCCTTCGTCCGGAAATGGTCATCTACTTGGATGAAGCCATTTTCGACGACGATATTCGTGTTTTCAATCCCAATGCCTTCGACGTTCGCCATTCGACCGATGGCGACAAGCAATTTATCCGCTTCAAGCGTCGTTTGTTCTCCGTTACGGTCGATCGCGATCGAGACACCGTCTTCTGACATCCGGAACGTGTCACTTTGTGCAGCTGCGCCGGTATGAATCTTGACGCCCCGCTTTTTCAATTGACGAGCGACTTCACGACTGACTGCCGCATCTTCCGTCGGTAAAATCCGGTCACTGAATTCAACGACCGTTACTGCGACGTCAAAATCCGTCAACATCGATGCCCATTCGACACCGATGACGCCACCACCAATGATGACGATCGATTTTGGCAAATCTGCCATATCGAGTGCATCATCCGAACTGAGGACATACTCTGAATCAAAAGCAAGTCCGTTCAATGGACGTGGACGTGACCCTGTCGCGACGATCAATTGACGCGGAAGGATCAACTCACCTTCGCCTTCTTCCGGTTCGACGCTGATCGTTCCCGGCATCGGTGAAAAGATACTTGGTCCAAGAATCGAACCCCGACCATGAAAGACTTCAATCTTTCCTTTTTTCATCAGGTGCTGAATGCCTGCTTCTAATCCATCTACGATCTCTTGTTTACGTTGTTTGACCTGTTCGAATCGTAAAAACGATTCCGGTACGTCCACGCCATATGTAGCAGCGTGTTTGACCGTCTGATAGACTGCTGCTGATTTCAAAAAGGCTTTAGATGGGATACAGCCACGATGTAAGCATGTCCCGCCTAATTTTCCTCGTTCCACGATTGCTACCGACTTCCCGGCTTGTGCCGCACGGATCGCGGCGACATATCCACCGGGTCCACCACCTAGGACAACGACGTCGAATTCTCTAGCCATGTTGGTTCGCCTCCATATTCCTTAACTTCTTCTTCCCCACGTAAGACACGCAACACTCCTTCTGCGAGCGCCTGCAACTCATCTTCACCAGGACTACGTACGACTTGACCGAGGTGGGCGATACGTTCTTCGATCGCACGCGTCAACCGATCACTATAGGCAAGTCCGCCTGTTAGGATGATCGCGTCGATCTGACCGAACAAGACGGCACTTTGACCAGCGATCTCTTTTGCGACCCGGTACGCCATCGCGTCATATAACAACGCCGCTTTTTCGTCGCCTTCTTCAATCCGGCGCTCGATCTCAATCGCGTCAAACGTTCCCAAGTGCGCGACAAGTCCGCCTGACCCAACGACCAGACGCTTCATCTCTTCAAGTTTATACTTGGTACTATAACATAGTTCTACTAGTTGACCAACAGGTAGCGATCCGCTGCGTTCTGGCGAAAACGGTCCTTCTCCATCGAGCCCGTTGTTGACATCGATGACACGCCCCTCTTGGTGCGCACCGACCGTAATCCCGCCGCCCATGTGTGCGATGATCAGGCGCAGTTCCTCATAGGGACGCCCGATTTCCTTCGCGTACCGCTTCGCGACAGCTTTTTGATTCAAAGCATGGAAAATACTCTTTCGTTCAAGTTCAGGTAAGCCTGTAATCCGCGCAATCGGCTCGAGTTCGTCAACGACGACTGGATCAACGATGAACGATGGGATGTCGAGTGTCCGAGCAATCTCATCCGCGAGGAGTCCGCCGAGATTCGAGGCATGGACGCCAAAAATACCGCTGAGTAAGTCTTCTCGCATTTCTCGATTGACGGCGTACGTACCGCTGACGAGTGGTCGGAGTAGTCCTCCGCGTCCTACGACTGCAGTAAGCGCTTTCAAATCAATCTGTTCTTCAGCTAACACTTCGAGTAACACATGACGACGCATCTCCAGCTGTGCTGGAAGCGGTCCTCCGACCGCCTCCGCTGGATGGCGTAACGTCTTCGTGAACACCTGATTCGTCCCTTCGAAGATACCAATCTTCGTCGACGTCGAACCGGGATTGATCGTTAAAATACGTTCGCTCATGGATATCCTCCTCTGATCAGCCGCGTGATCCTAGAATGTTTTTATCACGACGCAGGAACTGGCTGCGGGCACTACGCATCGTCGCAATGCGCTCTTCTGCCATTTTCTCAGCCGCCCGGTATGTCGGTAAATGATCGCGTTTTGCGATTTCGAACACTTTCGTGACTGCATCGTAGACGAGTTCAACTTTTTTCATGGCACGATCACGGTTGTATCCGTCGAGTTCATCGGCAACGTTGATGACACCACCGGCATTGATGACGAAGTCTGGTACGTATAAAATATCGCGTTCTTCAAGCATGTCACCGTGACGGTCTTCTTTGAGTTGGTTATTTGCTGCACCGGCGATGATCTTGACTTTCAATTGTGGAATCGTCTCGTCGTTCAATGTCGCACCGAGGGCACATGGTGCGAAGATATCTGCTTCGACACTGTAGATGTCTTCTGGTGCGACGATCAAGGCACCGAATGCTTCTTCTGCACGTTGAAGTGCTTCTTGATTGATGTCTGTGACGATCAGTTTCGCCCCTTCTTCATGTAAATGACGGCATAGATTAAAGGCAACGTTACCGACACCTTGGATCGCAATCGTTTTTCCACCAAGTGAATCTGTTCCGTACACTTCTTTTGCCGCTGCTTTCATTCCACGATAGACACCGTATGCCGTAACCGGTGATGGGTTACCACTTGATCCGAATGCTGGGCTGACACCAGTAACGAAATCTGTCTCCATGTGGATGTAATCCATGTCTGCAACTGTCGTATTGACATCTTCTGCTGTGATGTAACGACCGTTCAGTGACTGGACGTAACGTCCGAATGCCCGGAAGAGTGCTTCTGACTTTTGTGTCTTCGCATCGCCGATGATGACAGCTTTACCACCACCAAGGTTCAACCCAGCGGCTGCGTTCTTATACGTCATTCCTTTTGATAAACGGAGCGCATCAATCAATGCCTCTTCGTCTGATGCATAGTTCCACATGCGAAGTCCACCGAGTGCCGGTCCGAGTGTCGTGTCATGAATCGCAATGATTGCTTTTAATCCTGATACTTTATCGTGGCAAAAAACGACTTGTTCGTAATCTTCCATCTCCATTGTTTCAAAGATGCTGAAGCGTGACTCTACGTTTGTTTCGACCATTTTAAGTTCCTCCTCAGATTGTTTGTTTTACTTTTTTCGTCTGTTGGGCATTTAATAGCGCAAAGGCTAGTGAGTACATTTTTGCTTCTGCTGTATCGGCACGGCTGGTCAAAACGACTGGCGCCCGCGCTCCGACGAGAATCGCCGCAACCGAGGCATGTGCGAAATACATGAGTGATTTGTAGATGACGTTTCCGACTTCAATTTGCGGAACGACGAGTAAATCCGCCTGACCTGCTACGTCTCCCGTTAGCCCTTTTTGCTGGGCAGCGACGAGATTTACGGCATTGTCGAGTGCGAGTGGTCCGTCTACAAGGCAATCCTTGATTTGACCACGTCGGTTCATTTGTGTTAGCAGAGCGGCATCAATCGTTGCCTGCATCGTTGGATTGACGACTTCGACAGCTGCTAAGACTGCGACTTTTGGTAAGCCGTATCCAAGCGCTCGCAAGGCGGAGACACCGTTTTCGATGATCTTCACTTTGTCTTCGAGTGTCGGTTGGATGTGAATCGCTGCATCGGTTAATCCGATTGCTGATTCACGCCCCGGTACTTCGAACAAGGCGACATGCGACAAGACATTCCCTGAACGCAGACCCGTTTCTTTGTTCAAGACAGCTTTCATGAACGTTGCTGTCGGAACAAGACCTTTCATCAAGACGCTCGCATCCCCTTTGCGAACGGCATGAGCGGCACGCTCTGCCGCTTCTTGTGATGTAGAAGTGTGCGTGATCACGAACTGTGACTCTCGTAATGCTCGTTTTTGAATCATCTGCTGAATCCGTGTCGCATCCCCGAACAAATGAAAACGTGCTAAATCGTTCTCAATTGCTAATGCGACAGCATCCATCACTTCTTCGTCATCCGCAGCTGCAATCGCAACGACGGAATCTTCGAGTCGAGCTGCCTGCTCGACCATTTCACTGAATCTCACCGTATTCCCCCCTCACCTGTCATACATAAATATTAATAGCAATTTTCGTGCCAATTCAAAAGAGACGGTAGGTTAAGCAAGAACGTCTTTAATTTTGCACGCTTTTGCATTTTTTGCAATATATTGCACGCAAAAAATTGCGCTTCATGAATAGATGTTAAATCGTTCCACTTTGTAATAAAGTGCCCGAAGAGAAATTCCGAGTTGTTTCGCCGCTTCTGTTTTGTTGCCATTAAACGCAGTAAGCGCTTCCCGAATCAACCGTTCTTCGACGTGTGACATCTCGTCCGATAAATGCTTGATTTCCTTTTTCTGTCTCGTCGTGACTTTCGTTGTTTGTGGCACGACAAGCTGAAGATGACCTTTTCGCAAGACGGTTTCTGTTTTATCCGTAAAAATCAACGCGCGACCGATGACATTTTCAAGCTCGCGGACATTTCCTTTCCACGGTTGCTTCTTCATTGCTTCAAGTACATCATCTGAGATCCGTCCGACCGATCGTCCATAACTTTGATTCAATTTACGGAGTAAGTGCAAGGTCAATGGTGCGATATCATCCGGTCGCTCACGTAGTGCCGGTATGTGAATCGGTAAACGATTGATCCGGTAGTAGAGATCTTCTCGGAACTCATTCATGATGATCTTTTGCTCTAGATTCGCATTCGTCGCCGCGATAATCCGGACATCGACTGGAATCGCCTTCGTCCCACCGACGCGAACGACTTCATTTTCCTGTAACACCCGTAATAGTTTGGCCTGGACGTCGAGTGGTAGTTCGCCAATCTCATCTAAGAATAGCGAACCCCCGTGTGCTTCTTCGAAATATCCCCGCTTCCCACCACGTCGCGCTCCTGAGAACGCGCCTTCCTCGTACCCGAATAGTTCACTTTCGAGTAACGTCGGTGCGATTGCCGCACAGTTGACGCGGACGAATTGTTCATATTTACGTTCGCTCGCTGCATGGATCGCATGTGCAAACAATTCCTTGCCGGTTCCGGATTCACCGCGAATCAAGACGTTGACGGGCATCGTTGCCGCAAGCTTTGCTTGATCGACGACGAAGCGCATCGCTTCACTCTCAGCGATGATATCGTCAAAAGTATATTTGGCTTCGAGCGTCCGGATTTTTTGGCGCGCTGCCTTCAATTCTTTAGCGAGTGCCTTCATTTCCGAAATATCCCGAATGACCCCAACGGAACCGCGGACTTGTCCATCGACGATGACGGGTGCCGCATTGACGATGATATCACGTTGATCTTGCCCGATCTTCATGCGAACATCCCGCACGTTCTCGCCCGTATTCAAGACTTTCAAATGAACGGATTCCTGCATTCCGATATCGGCACTTGCCGGTTTTCCGACGACGTCTCGCTCCGTGAAACCAGTCATACGCGTATATGCTGGATTGATCAGCATCGTCTGTCCGTCTTGATCGGCGACGGAAATCGCCTCGCTCGTACAATGAATGATTGCTTCGAGCATTTTCTCTTTTTCAGTCAATCGCTCAAGCAACACTCTGACGAATTCACCCGGTAAGACCGCCGCTCCCGGAAAATCATGAATCAATTGCTCAAGTACGCCAGTTTCTCCTGTAGCGTCAATGATGAAATCGACATCAGCTCCTTCAAAAGCTGACCAATTCGTTTCGATCTGAATGTCCGCACGCCGCGCAAGCGCCACCCCAGGCGCCTCCATGTTTGGATCGACGAGACCGATGACCGTTAATAATGGTGAACGTTGAAACGCATGTAGGACTTCTGTTCCCCCTTGACCAGCCCCGACGACGAGTAGATGATGCATATGAATTCCCCCTTTGAAACTGCTTACATTTCTATCGTACTCGGAATAAAATAGGGAAGCAAACCCGATTCGCAGAACGATCAATTTTTTGATACAATACGCTTGGAAAGGAGTGGCGTCCTATGCGTATCATTGGTTTGCTCTCATTATTAATCCCCGGCATCATCGGCGCGATTGGTATTAAGCTCATGCGTGATAGTGTTTTTCTAATTGCGCAAGTGCCGTTTAAATACTTAGGCGATGCGGCTTACGTATATGTACTGCAAGGTCTCGTTGGTTTGGTTCTTGCGATGGGTGGCATTGGATTTGTCGCAGGATATGTCTTTTATCGCGATCGAAAACGTGGAAAAGTCTCCGACCGCTATCAAAAAAAATGAACACAGAAAAAGGTCCCCATCTCTTGAATTCATTTCAAGCGCGGGACCTTTTACTCGTATAAAATTGGTTTCACTTACGGATGAACTCCTCTCATAGTTAGAACTATTCGTGTACTCCAAAACCTTAGGTGTTCCTCTTAATGAAGAGGTAGAAAGAAATCAGATCTGGCTATCGGGCTAACGATAGAATGGTGTTTCAGTTCCATCATCTGACTGTACTCGGGACCTAGGTGGAGCGTAATGTCATCCGCTTGAAGCAGTCAAACATTCGGTTGCTAACAATCACTGCTAGACAACACTCCTTTTCACGAACTGTACTTTTCATTTTAGACGATCCGTTAACTTCCACTTTTCCCTAGCTTCGAAATCATGGAAGCTCCCATTCATTCGAGATTTCCCATCTAGAATGAACAAGATACCTTGGTACGACTTCTACCAAGAGAATGTCGTCCGGCATTCTTGAGCCATTTACAGTTGGCGTTCTGAGATGATGTTCATCAACAGGATTTCCGGAGTCCTTGTCGACTCGACGTTCATCTGACGTCTTGCCAAATCATTTGGTACCTTTATTATAACAAACATTTCAGTTTATGCAATATTTATTTGAAAGCGCTTTTATATATTTTTAACTTTGCGGTATGCTATAAGCAGAACGTAATCGAAAGGAGATCTTTCATGCGAAAAATCATCGTATTCGAACATCTATCGTTAGACGGTGTCGTTCAAGCACCGAGCGGAAAGAATGAGGATGTGAGCAACGACTTCGAACAGGGTGGATGGACTGCTCCATTTCAGCATCCTGAGATCGGTCAGGTCATCCGTGGATGGATGCAAGAGGATTGCGCCCTGTTACTCGGTCGCGCGACTTACGAGCAATGGTCGAGTTACTGGCCACTCCATGCCGATATCTGGCCAGTTGCCGATCGTGCCATGAAGTATGTTGCTACGCGTCATACACCACCTATTCGTTGGCAGCCGACGACATATTTGAATCAACCGACTTCTGAACTAACACGCTTGAAACAACAGGACGGACCACCGCTTCACGTCTGGGGTAGTAGTCAACTCGTTCATACGCTTTATGAAGCTGATCTGATCGATGAACTTCGATTGATCCACTATCCAGTCATCGTTGGTTCTGGTAAACGTCTATTTCCCGACAATGGAATGACGCCTCTCACTTGGAACGTCACGAAACGACACACGTTTGATAACGGTGTGTTGATCGCTTACTATGAACGGGATCGGAACGAAAAACACACCGTCTAACGATCAGACGGTGTGTTTCCTTTAACCAGATTGTTCTTGATTCATATGACTTGAAACATACGAAATGAATTCCGAGTTCTTCGGACTTTTCTCTTGTTCGATTCGACCATTGAAGAGCTCGTGCTGTTGCATTCCTTCGTTCCAAGCGGACTTGATGGCGTGACGCATCGCTCGTTCGACGCGAGATGCTGTCGTTTGATGTTTTTTCGCAATCGTCGGATAGAGTTCCTTTGTGATCAATCCAAGTAAATCTTCCCGTTCTAGCACCATTAAGACAGCGTCCTTTAAATACGTGAAGCCTTTAATATGCGGAGCAATCCCCACTTCTCGCAGTGTCGTACCGACTCTTAAGTCAATTGTTTCGACGATCGGTGCTTGTCCTTGATGCGTCACGAGACGAATTTTTTGAACGAGCTGATCCATGCTGAACGGTTTAAGTAAGAAGTACGATGCTCCGAGAGTGACCGCCTGTTGTGAGACCTCATCCTTACCGAAAGCACTCAACATGATGACAGCAGGGTTCTTCTTTTTCTTCATCAATTCTTCGAGAACACCAAGCCCATCTAAATGAGGCATGATGATGTCGAGAAGCAATACATCCACTTCATGTTCTTTCATACGTTCGAGACAACTCTCGCCATTGTAGGCGACGCAAACGACTTCCATGTCTTCTTGCGCAGAGATATGCTGGCGGATCAGTTCAACCATTTCGCGATTATCATCTGCTATCCCGACTTTAATCAATCCTTACACCCCATTTTTAAGCGATTCTTTCATCGTCTTCGCCTGATCCATCAATTCCTCGGCATGGCGTAACGTCAAATCCGTCATATGTGCACCGGAAATCATCCGTCCTAGTTCGTTTCCTCGATCTGACTGAGACAAGACGTTGACCTGTGTCGTCGTACGATCCGTCTCTTCGATTTTCCGAATATAGAGATGTTGATCGGCCATCGAAGCGACTTGCGGTAAGTGCGTAATACAAAGCACTTGTCCGTCTACCGATAATCGATAGATTTTTTCAGCCATCGCTTGTGCGACACGACCCGATACTCCTGTATCGACTTCATCGAAAATGATCGAAGCAACTCCGACCGAGCGCGAGAAGATTGACTTCAGTCCGAGCATGATACGAGATAACTCCCCGCCCGATGCGACTTTTCCGAGCGACTTGAATGGCTCTCCCGCATTCGTCATGATGAAGAACTCCACTTGGTCGATTCCATTCTTGCGTAGCATCGGTGTCTTCCCGTCTTGAAGAAAACGAATTTCAAACCGTGCTTTTTCCATGTAAAGCTCACGCAACTCCAGATGAATCGCTTCGCTTAATTGAACTGCCGCTTTTCGACGCTGTTGCGACAGACGCCCACCTATCTCAAACAATTCGCCTTCGAGCTGTTCGACTTCGGCTTTTAAGCGTTCAATCCGTTCATCTCGATTCGTCATCGTATCGAGTTCAACTCGAATCTTCTCCCCATACGCGATGACTTCCTCGATCGTCGCCCCGTATTTTCGTTTCAGTTGTTGAAAGACGGATAAACGTTGTTCGATCTCATCGAGTCGATTAGAATCGAACTCAAGAGTTTCGAGTTGATCTCGAATCGCATACCCGACTTCTTCGAGTCCATAAAAAGCGCTTGCGATCGCATCACTCTGCTGCGAAAACTGTTCGTCGATGCTTGATGCTTGTTGTAATTCACGCATCGCGTCTCCAACAGAGTCGATGCCGCGCATCTCATCATGCAAAGCATCGTACGCTGTCTTTAACGACGCATATAGCTTCTCGAAATTCGCGAGACGATTTCGTTCGACGAGCAACTCGTCTTCTTCATGTGCTCGAAGTTTTGCGCCTTCAATCTCTTCCGTCTGGAACGATAGTAGATCAATCCGTTGAGCGAGTTCTTGCTCACTTTGCGCGAGCGATTGCAGCGCCGTCCGTTTTTCTTCATACGCTTGATAACCGGATTGATAGGCTTGAAGGAGCGGTGCAATCGTCTCTTGCGCGAAGTCATCGAGAATCGCTTGATGATACGTACTGTCCATTAAATGCTGATGTTCATGTTGCCCGTGCATGTCGACGAGGACACGCCCGAACTCCCGTAAGATCGTCAGTGTGACCAGCTTATTGTTGACACGACAGACACTTTTCCCGGTCGCGAACAGATCACGTCGTAAGATGATCAATCCATCTTCGATATCGATACCATACTCTTCTGCGAGATCATAGACGAGATGGTCGTCTTCAATCAGAAACAATCCTTCTAGCTCCGCTCGATCTTCCCCGTATCGAACGAATTCCGCGGATCCACGTCCACCAATCAATAATCCGATCGCGTCGAGAACGATCGATTTACCGGCACCTGTTTCCCCAGTCAAGACGGTCATTCCTTTTTTAAAGTCGATCTGTAGCTCGTCAATGATCGCAAATTGTTTGATCGATAATTCAGCTAGCATCCTGTCAACTCCTTACAGCATTTCTAAAATTCGTTCGGTCACTTCTTTCGCTTGTTCCTCACTTCGTGCGATCAATAGGATCGTATCGTCCCCACACACCGTGCCAAGCAGTTCGTTCCAGCTCAAATGGTCCAGTAAGACGGCGACTGCGTTCGCATTTCCCGGCAGGACATGCATGACAATCAGATTTTGAGCAGAATCAATCGAGATGAAGCTGTCACCGAGCAGACGCCGCAATTTCCCGAGTGGGTTGAAGCGTTGGTCGGCGGGTAAGCTGTATTTATAACGTCCATCATTCAACGGAACCTTAACGAGATGAAGTTCCTTGATATCTCGTGATACCGTTGCCTGTGTCACCTTATATCCTGCATTCCGTAATTCCTCTACCAATTCATCTTGGGTTTCTACTTCCGACTGGGTGATGATCTCCCGAATCTTAATCAACCGTTGCCCCTTTGTCATTCCTGCACCTCACAGTATTCTTCGATGTTACTATTGTAATCCAATAAATCATTAAAAGTCCACGTTTGCCATTTTATTATACGGTTTTCGTCGCTCCGAACAACAATGAGGACGGACCCATGAACCGGATCCGTCCTCGTTTTCATCTGTTCGTTTAAAGACTAGCATGTGCTTGCTTGACTGTCTCTGTCGCATGGACAGATGGATCAAGTCCTGGTTGACCAAGGCGCGCATGCAATAAGAATTCGATGTTCCCCTCTCCACCGGTGATCGGCGAATAGTCGAGCTGTTTCACATAGAACCCTTGTTGAATGAAGAATTCAACCATCTCATCGAGGACGCGGACATGAATCCGTTCATCCCGCACGATGCCTTTTTTACCGATATCATCACGCCCCGCTTCGAATTGCGGTTTGACGAGCGCCATGACATCTCCTCCTTCGACGAGGATCGTCTTCAGAGGTGGAAGCATCAACCGTAACGAGATGAATGAGACATCAATCGTCGCAAACTGCGGCGCAACAGGGAACATGTCTGGTGTCGCATGCCGGAAGTTCGTTTTCTCCATCACCGTCACACGGTCATCCGAGCGAAGCTTCCAGTCCAGCTGATTGGAACCGACATCCAGCGCATACATATGTGCTGCTCCATTTTGTAAGGAGCAGTCGGTAAAGCCACCCGTTGACGATCCAATATCGAGACCTGTTTTACCCGTGACATCGAAATCGAATACTTGAAGTGCCTTTTCCATCTTGAAGCCTCCACGACCGACATAAGGCATCAACTGACCTTTGACGTGCAGATCGATGTCCGATTTGACCTTCTCACCGGCCTTCTCTAATCGTTCCGTACCACTAAAGACAAGTCCAGCCATGATCGATCGCTTTGCTTTTTCACGCGTTTCAAACAAACCGCGCTCGACGAGAAGAACGTCGAGGCGGATTTTTTTTACATTTTCCATGAATCGTCACACACTCTGTTTCTTTCCTTGATTGACGAAAGCGCGTACTTCTTCTGCGATTTGTCCAGGTAATAATCCGATTTCTTCCAGTAATTCGTTCACACCGCCATGCTCGATATACCAATCTGGAATACCAAAGCGTTTGACGCGTGGGAATGCTTCCTGCTCGTTCGCATGCTCAAGGACAGCTGATCCGAATCCACCTTTTAAGACGGCTTCTTCGAGCGTCACGAGTGGAATGCCTTCTGCGTAAAGGGCATTCAGCATCTTCTCATCAAGCGGTTTGATCGTCCGGGCATTGATGACACGAACCGACAGTTCGTCTGCTAGGAGATCCGCGATTTTGAGCGCATCTTGTACTTGTGGTCCAAACGCAAGGATCGCGACGTCCGTTCCTTCACGTTCGACTTCCCATGTATCAAGCGAAATTTCATGCAATGTCTCGTCCATTGGTACACCGATACCTTCTCCACGTGGGAAACGAACGGCGATTGGTCCTTCATATTTGACGGCCGAATAGAGCAAATGTTGCAGTTCGTTCTCATCCTTCGCCATGACGATCCGGATGTTCGGTACGTGACGCATGAAGGCAATATCGAAGACGCCTTGGTGTGTTTCACCATCCGCGCCAACGAGACCTGACCGGTCAATCGTAAACGTCACATCTAGATTTTGACGCGCCACGTCGTGAACGAGCTGATCGTATGCACGTTGGAAGAAGGTCGAGTAGATCGATACGACAGGTTTCATGCCTTGCGTCGCTTGACCAGCTGCGAACGTCACAGCATGTTGTTCTGCAATCCCGACGTCAAACATCCGCTCTGGGAATTCTTTTTCAAAACAATCGAGTTTTGAACCGACGCTCATCGCTGGCGTAATCAACGTCAGCTTTTCATCATCGCGTGCCATCTTTGTTAAAGTATCCGCTACCGTAAAGGAGTAACTAGGTGCTTTTGATTTCCCTTTGATGACTTCGCCAGACTCCATCTTGTACGGTCCAAGACCATGCCATGTGCCGACACCATCGAACTCTGCCGGACGATAGCCTTTCCCTTTTTTCGTGATGACATGAAGCAGGACAGGACCTTCTTCTTTTTT
>NZ_WBYY01000088.1:0-12449 GCF_048985645.1 Exiguobacterium sp. A1_3_1
GGCTCGGAGATGTGTATAAGAGACAGGAAGAGACGAAGCCGTCGAATTCGACGGCTTCGTCTTTTTTTGTCTTACATCGATTTAAATCCGAGGAAATGCTCTTGCCAACGCGGTTCATAAATCGAATTGATTTGGAGCTGTGAACCGCCCGCATGGATGAAGTGTTCGCTATCGAGCATGATTCCGATATGCGATGGACCATCCGTGTAGGTGTTCTGGAAGAAGACGATATCCGAGCGTTTACCACTCGAGATACTCGTCCGGCGATTCGTAAAGAAAGCACCGTACCAGTAGCCGCGAACGTTCGTCCGACCACCGTATTTTCCAGCCTTATTTGTCGCGTAGTGAATCAAACCGGAACAATCGAAGCCACCGTTCACGGCATTTTGCGATCCCCATGTGTAAGGTGTACCGATATGTTGGACGGCTGCTTGAATCAGCTTTTCACCGCGCGTGTTATTCTTTTTAATGACCCGTTTATCAGACGTAATCGTCACAGCTGAGACCGGAAGATAGACGGGTGTCCAGCCTGACTGGATGACATAGAAGTTTCCGACCCGGTGACGCGGATAAACACGTTTGCCTTGCTCAACGAGTCCGCTGCCTTTTGGACTGGTTGGACTCGAAAAGAAGGATGTCGTCTGTTTGACGGTATAGATTTTCGTTCGATTGATTGCTTTTTGTGTCAGTTTCATATCGGGTTTGCTCGTGCTGATATAAGGGTTGAGGACGTAACCCGTTTGACCGCTGACTAAGCGAACTTGCCAAAAATCATCATCAATTGATTTCAGACCAATCAATTTTGTCCCTTTTTTCAAATAGGCAGCTGGCCGACTGTAAGCGACGTCAGCAGAGAAGAGTGGCGTTTGGTCCAGATGGACATAAAACGTTGTCCCTTTTTTCGCTTTTGCTTTTGGTTTATTTAGTCCGATCCGACTCGAATCGACGAAACCAAAGATATTGTTATATTTGACACGTGTAAAATAACCGCTTTTTCCATAGATGGTGATCGATTTTCCTTTTTTCAACGTACCGATTTTTTTACCCGACAGTTTTGCCTGTGACCGAATGACGACGTCGTCCTCTGTCACGTAACGTTGACCGGTAACGTCATACAGATCCGGCTTTTTCGTGACGAGATCACTCGTCTTGACGTAACCATAGACCGTCCCTTTTTTTAATCGTGTGTAACTACCGCTCGTGCCGTAAATCGTTAGTTTGTCAGCTCGTTTGACAGAATACATCATTTTACTTTTCGTTGAAGCAGACGTATAGACGGACAAGTTGCGTTTGGCGTACCGTGTTCCGGTTGCGGTGTATACTTTTTCACTACCAAGATCAGCTGTTTTAACGTAGGCATGGACTCCGCGGAAAATAATTCGACTGTAGACGCCACTTTTACCGTAGATCGTTAATAAAGTATTTGTTTTTTGTTGATCGATTATGGAGCCGGAAGCATTCGGTGCATTATAGATCGGTGTAGCGCGCTGAACATAGAGGCGTGCGGTCTTTGGATAGTATTTCAACGTACCGAGATGTGCCGTCAATACATAGGCATACTCGTCGTTTCGTTTGATTCGTGTAAATGAACCCTCGACGCCGTACGTCTGAAGAGAAGTATTCACAGGAAGCGATTGTACGACTTCTCCTTTCGTAGTCGCAGTGGCATAGACCGTCGTCTGCTGTTGGACGTAACGCACTCCTGTTTCTGGATGGCTCACGACCTGCGTATCAGCTAAATCAGTCGTCAATACGAAGGCGTAACCGGTCTTAGTCGCCACACGTGTAAAAGTACCCGTCGTCCCGAACGTTTCGAATGCTTGATTTTGAGTGACGGCAGTCTTCGCGCTCGTCGTCTTCGGCTCAACGAAAAGAGAAGTCGCTCGTTTGGCATAACGCGTCCCAACCAATTTCGGAAGTTGCTCGAGTTGTGTCGTTGATACATAGACGTATTGCTCGTTCCATTTCAGACGCGTGAACGTGTCGAAGGTGCCGTATGTATCGATTCGCTGATAAGCGGGAAGTGTCGTCACGACGGTGGGATCAAATGGTGAAGCAACTAATGAGAGTGGACTTTTCGACATCAGCGTTGCTTGTTTTTGAAAAACAGGTGCTGTTTGCGTTAACGCGTTTGTTGCGACATAAGCAGTACCTTCTTGCCAACTGACACGAGTGAAGTCACCGTCCGTACCGAGTGTCTTGAATGTCGTTCCCGCTGGTAGTTGTTGGATGACCGTTGTGGAATCAGCCGTTTGTAGCAACGCAGCATCCTCTTTCAAATAAGCCGTCCCGGTTGTCTCGGTGACTGTTTGTGTTTCTGCTGTCGGTTGAACAGGTGGCGATTCAGCAAAAGCGGGTGCGGGTAAAACCGAGCTCAACATTAACGTTGCGGCAAGTCCAGCAACATGAGCAGTCCATTTTTTCATCAAGAGGTTCACTCCAATTCTTAAAATTTGTCATTATGAATAGTGTAGCATGCGCTTGTTTAAAAATTGATAAAAATCAAAAAAATAGGAGGTTGTTCATGAAAAAACGGTATGCCTCGGCACACCGTTTGAAGTCATATGTTAGTTATCTTCTTCGTGATCCACTTGCCATTCCCAGTCGAGCATGCCGTAAATCAAGGAATCACGCCAGTGGTCTTCGAGATAGACCGTCTCGCGAAGCTGTCCTTCCTTCGTCATGCCGACCTTTTGCAAGACACGTTCGGAAGCGACGTTTCGTGGGTCACACGTTGCCGTGATTCGGTGTAGTTCTAGTTTTTCGAAACCGAATTGGAGAAGGAAAGAGGCGATTGACGTCGCGTATCCGTTCCCCCATTCATCAGGCGAGAGGACGTATCCGATTTCGGCGATTTTATTCTCAACGTCTGTGATGACGAGTTCACCGGCACCGATGACGACGTCACTTGGAAACGTCACGGCAAAGACATAACGACGTCTTGGTGTCTCGAGTTCACTTTCAAGCGCATCGTGTAGGAATTGTTTCGTATCCGTTTCGGTATTCGGTCCCCATGACTGGAATTGACTGACGATGGGTTGTGAGGCATAGGCGTGAACCGCTTCTACATCTTCTGGTGTAAAACGACGAATCCGAAGTTGATCATTGATTTTATAACGCATGCAGCATCCTCCTCATTCAGATGAAGTCACTTTGATTCTATTTGACAGATGGGGAACAGATTCCTGTTTGACATGGGAAAAAGGGCGTGCTAGGGTGGTTGTATCGAATGGAATAGGGAGTATCCTCTAGGGTTCCGTACGACTGGACCGAGGGAGGAACATGGACGTTTGTCCATGCAACGGAGGGATAAAAGCCCGGGAGTAAAGCGAATCGTCTCGCTTGCTCCCGGGCTTTTTCATTTGAATTTACCTATTAGGAGGCAATTATTATGGCAAAGTATTGGATTGGGATCATCGTCGCAGCGTGTTTTGAAGTGGGCTGGGTCATCGGATTAAAACATGCGGCAACACCACTTGAGTGGGCTGCAACGATCGTCTGTATCATCGTTAGCTTTACCGTGCTAATTAAAGCGAGTAACCATTTACCAGTTGGAACGGTCTATGCTGTTTTCGTCGGTCTTGGAACAGCAGGAACGGTCGTGACGGACATCGTGTTATTCGACCAAGCCGCTTCCGTGATGAAATTAGTATTGATCGCTGTCTTACTCGTCGGCGTCATCGGTCTGAAGTTAGTCAGTGGAGAGGAGAAATCAGCATGAGTTGGATTTATTTAATCATTGCCGGAATCTTTGAGATGTTTGGTGTCGTCTTGATCAATACGTTCAATCAAAATAAGAATGCGAAGAATTTACTGTTGATGGGAACAGGATTCGGACTCAGTTTCCTATTCTTAACGCTTGCAATGAATGGTTTACCGATGGGAACGGCGTACGCGGTCTGGACGGGAATCGGAGCAGCGGGCGGTGCGATCCTCAGCATGGTGCTCTATAACGAATCAAAAGACTGGAAGCGACTGGTTTGTATCGGTCTTGTCTTAAGTGCGACGATTGGTCTGAAACTCGTCGGCGAATGATCGTTTACATGTCAAACAGATGACGTTTTAACGGAACGCATATTTTTTGGCATATTTTAACGCAAAAGAGGAAATACTCCTTATAGAAGTCACGCATGACAAATCGTGTTAATAAGGGGAGAACATCCATGAAAACGAAACAATATATCGGAACGTTCTATTCAGAGGAAGAATTGATCTCAAAAATGGACGAACTGCACATTCAAGGACACCGGGAGGAAGACTTCTACGTCATCGTCAAGGAGAAGTCGAACATCGCACTCGTCCGTAGCCAAATGGACGCAGAAATCGCGACGACGAAACCGTCTTGGATTGATCGGATTCGTGGGAATAAAGGACGCGATCAAGAAGTCGATGATTTGTTTGGGTCACTTGATCTATCAGACAATGAAATCGAACAACGCAAAACGGAAGTCGAAGGTGGGGGCTTCGTTCTGTTACTTGAAGTCCAAGACATCCAGTTCGATCCACATTTAAATACAGACAATACGCATCCTGATGTAAAAGTCCGTTATGGTAGTGGCGAAGAGACGCATACGTCATCAGATGCGAACTCCAATGCACAGCTCGGCTCCGGTAATCCGCTTGATGTTGATAAAGATTCGAAGGAAGAGCATGCGGAAATTGATTTGCATCGCGCCGGTACGGATAAGATGCCGCAAGACGAGCAGGCAATCGATCATTCAAAAAAACTCGACGGGAACCGAGAACCGGATATTGCAATGCGTCGGGATGACGATTTCCGACGTCCGGAAACAGAACGCGAGGAAAAAGAACATGATGCAACGCAAGACGGCGAAGAACGTCGTCAATCGAAACATCAATCGGATGACATCGCCAAGCAAGATCATGGAAATAATTTAGACCGCTAAAATAATCGATTGGAATCACGCGTTAGGGTCATCATCAAAGAAGGTACTTTCCGGATCAAATCCGAAAAGTACCTTCTTTTTGTATGGAGATTAAATGAGAATCGTCTCGCCTTATTTATGATCCGGATTTGATCCTGTACGCACGTTGGCGTTCAATTGATCAATCGCTTGCATATCAACGTCTGACAAGCTGAAGTCGAAGACATCAAGATTTTCGCGAATGCGGCTTGGCGTGACGGATTTCGGAATCGCGACGATGTCGTGTTGCAAGTGCCAACGGAGGACGACTTGAGCCGGCGTTTTCTGATGACGATTCGCGATATCGACGATGACCGGATGCGTCAACGCGTCGCGTCCTTTCATCAACGGACTCCAAGCTTCAACGACGATACCGTGCTTGCGGCAAAAGTCTCGGATCGCTTCTTGGCTAAGGAACGGATGGAGTTCAATCTGATTGACGGCAGGAACGATCGATCCTTCGGCTAAAATTCGTTCCAAGTGCGGAATATGGAAGTTCGAAACACCGATAGCACGCGTCTTCCCTTCGGCATAGAGATGTTCGAGCGCCCGCCATGTCTCGACATAACGATCTTCTTTTGGCATCGGCCAATGAATCAGATACAAGTCAACATAATCGACACCAAGCTTTTGTAGACTCGTCTCGAAAGCGGCAAGTGTCTCTTCGTAGCCGTGATCGGAATTCCAGACTTTCGTCGTCAGAAAGATCTCTTCTCGGGGAATGCCGGAGTCACGCAGCGCGCGACCGACACCTTCTTCATTCTCGTAAATCATCGCCGTATCGATCGAACGATACCCGGCGCGGAGTGCTTCGCTGACCGCTTCATATACTTCTTCTTCCGGTACTTTAAAGACACCATATCCGAGTTGGGGCATGCTGATACCGTTGTTTAACGTAACCTGTTGCATCGATTCATCGACTCCTTCTTAGTAAATTCTTCTCTTTTCTAGTGTACGCGCTCCTCTTATAAAAATCGAATGATTGCCGAAGCGGGTTCTTTTGCGTATACTGAGCGATAACAAATATTAGGAGGCGATTCTGTGATTCGACAAGCTGTTTTGCAATACATACATGAGGAAAACGCGCTCGATCAACTCAAAGAAGTGATAGGTAATCGTTCAGCAGTCCTGATTCATGGACGTCAAGCCTATGAAGCAGCCGCTTTTGCTTTACCAGCATTACCACGTCTTTTATTTGAAGGGCATTGTACGGATCAACAGGTGGAAGCTTTCAAACAGGTATGTGCTCCATACGATGTGATTCTCGCGCTCGGAGGTGGGAGTGTCATTGATACGGCAAAACAGGTCGCGTTTCAATTACAACGCCCGGTCATCGTCATTCCGACGATCGTCTCGAACTGTGCTCCGTGGACTCCGCTCAGTGTCATGTATAACGAAGAGGGACAGTACATCCGATTTGATACGTTCCCCGTCGTGATTGAAGCCCTTTTACTCGATCATCGGATCATCGCAGCAAGTCCGTATGCTTATTTTGTAGCGGGACTCGTCGATACGCTAGCGAAGTGGTATGAAGCACGTGCCTTAAGCGGATCATCGGCTGAAGATCCCATCATTGAGATGGCGCTTCGGACAGCTGAACGTTGTAAGGATCTTATCTTGTCGACGAATATAACGGAAACGCGTTTTCGTGAGTATCCCGTTGAAATCCAACATCTCGTCGAAACCGTCATTCCGTTAGCCGGAAGCATTGGTGGTTTTGGTGACGCGGCGACGCGTGGTGCAATCGGACACGCAGTGCATAACGCGTTATCGCCTCATCCAGAAACGCATGCGTTTTTACACGGGAGTAAGGTCGGTTACGGACTACTCGTTCAGGAGAAGTTACTCGGACATGATGACGATTATGCAGAGTTGCGTGACTATCTTCTTGTACAAGAACAGCCGACGACACTCGCAGACTTCGCATTATCGCTCGATGTCGTCGAAGCACTTGCTTTACGGACATCAAAAGAGGAACTGTGTCGTCTGTTGCGTCCGATTGTATCAACAGAACAATTAGTCGATGCTATCACACGGAACGAGACGGTTTCCGTTTCGACGACTTAACATAAAGATACGCACATGGACCGAATCATCAGACGGTCCATGTGCGTATTTTTATTGTGCTTTCGCAAAACGAGCGTAAGGAGCAGGGCGACCGAGTAGGTATCCTTGACCAAGATCAAAGCCGAGTTCGCGGCAAAGATCGAGTTCTTCTTGCCGTTCGATACCTTCCGCTAAGATTTGAATCCCCATTTCTCGTGTCAGATGGCGGGCTTTTCGTAAAAAGGCTTCGTTTTCTGAGTTTGTATCGCAGTGATCGATGAAGGAACGATCGATTTTAATATAATCCGGTTGAAGCAAGGACAACATATCGAGTGTCGAGAAACCAGCGCCAACATCGTCCAGTGCTACTTGAATGCCTTGCTTTTTATACTGTTCGAAGACGTGTTTCAAATGGTTGACGTCTTCAATTTTTTCCGTTTCGACGACTTCGAAGACGAGCCGACTCGGATCGACTTGATAACGTTCGACGATCTCAAACGTATGGCGCAGGCAATACTCCGGATTATAGATCGTCGAAGGAAGGAAGTTGATGAACGTTTTTGCTGTGCCACCAATATGGTGCGTCGCACGGATGGCTTCTTCACGCGCTCGTTGATCGAGACGGGAATGAAGTCCCATCTTCGAGGCCGTTGAAAACAGGACACCTGGTGAAATCGGCGTATTGTCATCAGCTGCTCGTAGCAAGGCTTCGTTCGCGACGAGCACGTTACGCTGGATATCATAAATCGGTTGTAGGTGGCTCGTCATGACCCCATGCTGGATGAAATCAATCGCAGATCGATGCTTCAGTTGTTCTAGAAGCGCTGAAGCTAGGATAGGTGCTGTCACGTAACGCGATTGTGTGGCGCGACACGACACTGGATAATCCGCTACACGTAAGAGCGATGTCAATAACTGTTCGAGCTGTTCGAACGATTGATAGGAATAGATTTCTGGCGTTGGTGATTGAATATGGAGTGCTCCCGCTTCAACGAAACGGATTGATGTCGTACATTCGGCGCAAGGATGCCACATAAAGGGATGTCCACCTCTCAGTACATCAAAAAAAGATGTATTTATTAAATTGGTTAAATTCTTTACCCTGAACAAAAAAGAAATTAAACCTGTTATTCATAATCATTGACCTCATACAAAAAAAGAAGGAACGACGGACACATTTCCGTACGTTCTCTTCTCTATCGGTCACATTCTTTCATTGTGAAGTGTAAACAAACCAGAAAGCGAGATGCAAGATAGCGGCTATTGGAACGAGCCATTGGAACTTCGCTTTCCGTGTCTTGTGCCGGACTGTGTACATACCAATCCAAGAACCGAGCGCACCACCGAGGAAAGCAATCGTCAATAGTGTTGCTTCGGGTGTCCGGTAAGCATGTTGTTGCGCTCGACGTTTATCCTGCCACATCGAGACAAATCCGATGAGTGTCAGGAGGAGGTAATACCCTAAGATGATCCTCATGAAAAAACGACTCCTTTTCTACCGTTCGGCACCACCACCGCCGGAACTTCCGCCACCACCACGACTGCCACCATTTCCACCGCCACCACGCATGATCGCGGAGAAGATGTTCAAAATCGCGAAGAAGAACATACCACCGGTGAACTTCATATCGAGGAACAATAAGATCAGTAATCCAGCACCGATCAGAATCTTCGTCCAAAGCGGAAGTCCGTCGTCATTTTGTGTTTTCGGAGGATCCTGTGACTCAAGCGACTGATCCTTTGAAATGACACTGACGACCGCTTTATATGTTTCAGACGCTGCTTTCCCATACTCACCGTTCTCTTTATAGGGAACAGCATATTGATCGAGAATACGTCCGGCTGTGATGTCTGTCAAAATCCCTTCGAGTTTATACCCAACCTCGATCCGAAATTGGCGATCCTTTTCGTTTGGAGCGACGACGACAAGAACACCATTGTCTTTTCCTTCTTGACCAATGCCTTGGCGCCGGAACGTTTCATTGGCGTAAGAGCTTAAATCCTGTCCCTTTAGATCGGGAACCGTCTTGAGGACGACTTGTGCCGTCGTATATTGTTCGAGTTCCTGACCGAGTTGCGCGAGTTCGGCTTCTTCCGAAGGGGTGAGCAGCTGAGCATCATCCTGAATGAAGAAGGCTGCTCCCGTCCGTTCTGAAACGGCACTAGCTGTTGGAACGAAGAGGAAGAAGACGAGGAACGCGCTCAATAGAAGTCGCGTCCACCGCCGAATCATTTCGAATCACTGTTAAAGTCGACGGTCGGATTTTCCCGGTCGCTGTCTGAAATCTCGTAATATGGTTTTTTCTCGAATCCGAAGGCGGATGCGTAGAGTGTCGTTGGGAAGCTCCGACGTTTTTTGTTATAGAGGGTTACAGCATCGTTGTAATCTTTGCGGGCGATCCCGAGACGATTTTCTGTTCCTTCCAGCGTATCCATCAAAGATTGGAACCGTTCGCTTGATTTTAGTTCAGGATAAGTCGTCTGCAAGGCAATCAATCCGCGAAGCGAAGACGTGACTTGTTGGTCGGCTTCGATCCGTTGTTCGGTTGACGCAGCACGCGCAAGACCAGCTTGGGCTTCTGCGACTTTTCCATATACTTTTTCTTCTTGACCCGCGACACCTTTGACAGTTTCAACGAGATTCGGAATCAAATCCGCACGACGCTTGATTTGGTTGTCGACTTGCGACCATTTATTCGATACATCTTCTTCTACATTGACGAGGCTATTGTATTGTCCGATTGCTAAAAAGGCAATCACGGCAACAATAACGACTCCGATGATGATTGGGAGTTTTGATGTACTCCGACTTCTGCGTGCCATGTGGCATTCACTCCTTTAATTATGTCTCATCCCTATATACCCTTAAGCGACTGAATTAGTTTCAAAAAAATGAAAAACCGTCAGCTAAAATAGCTAACGGTTTGAACTTACATGTAGACGATGACAGCTAAGACAGCCGCTAAGACAAGACGGTAGATGGCGAACGGAACGAGTTTGATCTTGTTGATCAGCTTCAAGAAGAAGCGAATCGATAAGAGGGCAAACACGAACGACGCAACGAAACCGACAGCATAGAATGCGAAGTGGTTCGGTTGAATGTTCTCCCAGTTCTTAACGAGCGAAAGGAAACTAGCACCGAACATGATCGGTACAGCCATGATGAACGTAAAGTCAGCTGCCGTCCGGTGATTCATCCCGAGGAAGACCCCTCCGGAAATCGTTGAACCAGAACGAGAGAAGCCAGGCCAAAGGGAAATACATTGGAACAGACCGACGAGTGCTGCTTGGCGATATGTAATCTGATCAAGCGATGTCGTTTTTGGTTCCTTTGGTCCGAATTTATCGGCTGCAATCATCAAGAGGGCACCGACTGCAAGACCGATGATGACCGTCTCAATCGAGAAGAGGTTCTCATCGATGAAATCTTCGAATAACAATCCGAGAACAGCTGCTGGTAGAAGACCGATCAAGACGTGCCGTAGTTTTAACTTGTGTGTCCCTGCTGCGTCATGTTCGCCTTCAATCTTATACAAACCGATCAAGCTGAAGAGGCGTTTCCAAAAGACGACGACGACCGCAAGAATCGATCCGAGCTGAATGACGATTTTAAAGGTGTTCGCCGAATATTTACCGAGAAAATCGGTAGTTTGCAACCACATGTCATCGACGATGATCATGTGACCCGTGGAAGAGACCGGTGCAAATTCCGTCATCCCTTCGACGAAACCGAGTAAGAGCGCTTTTAAAAGTTCAATGATTGTCATGGTAATCTCCTTCTATACGATGTGCTAGTTAAAAACATATCATGTTTTATTCTTGTGAGATAGAACTAATCGGAATATCGGGCGCAGGTCTGAGAAAGTATGATGCGCTTCAGACGAAACCCGATGCCTAGATTCGTTTGAATAAGAGTGAGCAGTTATCTAGATTCCATAGGATATGACTAAGACACTCCGTCGTGTCCATTCACATTGAGATAGTTATGAGAGATAGGGAAATTTTTCTGTTAGGACACAAGGTCAGAAAAACTTCAAATCGATTGGTTTTGCTAGAATGCGCCTGAATCTACAAACAGAAAAACGAGCAGAAGACGGTATCATCCACTGCTCGTTTTGCAACGGCTTCATCCTAAAGCGACGTCAAGAATCATCATGACCGTAAAACCGACCATCAAACCAAGCGTTGCTAAATCGGATCCGTTTTCTGCTTGTGATTCCGGAATCAATTCTTCGACGACGACGAAAATCATCGCTCCGGCAGCAAACGATAACGCATACGGGAGGAGCGGTTGAACGAAGAAGACCGCGGCTGCTCCGACCATCGCGGCAATCGGTTCGACGATCGCTGACAATTGACCGTAATGGAAGGCGCGCCGGCGCGACATCCCTTCACCGCGTAATGGAATCGATAGGGCAGCTCCTTCCGGCATGTTTTGAATCCCAATCCCGAGTGCGAGCGTCAAAGCACCGGCGACGGTCGCTCCGTCCATGTTCAAGGCAGCGGCGCCAAAAGCGACACCAATCGCAAGACCTTCGGGAATATTGTGCAACGTGATCGCAAGAAATAGTAACGTCGTTTTCTTGAGTCCTGTCGAAGGACCTTCCGCTGTCTCGAGTGGTGCAGATAAGTGCAAATGCGGCGTAACGAAGTCGAGGAGACGGACGAAAAATCCACCAGCGAGAAAACCGATGGCGGCAGGAATCCAGGCGATTCCTCCATCCTGCTCCGTGAACTCGATCGCAGGAGCAAGCAGCGACCAAAACGACGCGGCAATCATGACGCCGGCAGCAAAACCGAGCATCATGTTCATGACGCGTTTTTCAATCGTCGTAAAGACAAAGACGAGTGCCGCACCAAGTGCGGTTAACCCCCACGTCATCATTCCGGCAAGCAGTGCTTGCACGACGACGGGGAGAGAAGTAAACCAATCCAACATGACTATTCCTTCTTTCCGGGCACGATTTAAAGCATCCATCTGTATGAGAGCTTACCCGTTTTCGATCCGGACGATTCGTGTGAAGGGAATTTCAATGACTTCACGTCCGCGCAGAAAGAGAACGGAACGTTCGGGTTCTAATCGTTCGACGAAACCGACGACCGTCACGTAGCTACTTTCCTTATAATACGTGATTTCAAGTTCGTTTCCTTCTATTAAAGCTTCTTGAAGCAGAAAGTGCCATGATTCTTGCAACTGTTCATCAATTTCAGGCAAGTCGAGCTGATGCATCTGGACATAGTATTCCCGCAGCAATTGCAAATGTTCCGGCATGAGAAAAGGAATCCATTTTAAATTTCCCCGATCACGATACGCTGTCATGAAGATCACCTCCCGGATGACCGCCGACAAAACGAAGGCGACGTTTGGCGACACTCGTATCAAGAAACGAGACAGCGAGGCGAATCGTTCCTTTTCCGTAGCGGAGGTTAACGACATCCATTGCTTTTAATAACCGTCGCCGTTTCCAGAGCCTGTCT
>NZ_WBYY01000089.1:0-12440 GCF_048985645.1 Exiguobacterium sp. A1_3_1
ATGATTCAAAGTGATGATCATAAGGAATGATTGTAAGTCTGACGCCGCGTCAGGCTTCTTTTTTATAGTCCAATCCGAGGACTCGAAAAAAATAAAATATATTTTATATAAAAATGATTGATGTGTAACCGGTTACACAATATGATGATTCTTGTAAGCGTTATCAAAAGAAAGAGGTGGCGAAACATGTCGACCATCCGGGAAGTAGCGAAAGCGGCACATGTCTCCGTCGCGACGGTCTCACGCGTCATGAACGAAAAGGGTTATGTCAGTGAGAAATCGCGTAAGGCGGTGCTTCAGGCAATCAAACAATTGGATTATCGACCGAACCGGGTCGCGCGATCGTTGTTCCAAAAACGATCCGGACTGATCGGATTGATCGTTCCAGACATCACGAACCCGTTTTTCCCACAACTCGCACGAGCTGTGGAAGATATGGCACATCAACATGGTTTTCAAGTCATTTTGTGTAACACAGACGAACAGTTTCAGAAAGAACGCGAATATATCAAGTCACTCGAGGCGATGCATGTCGACGGATTGATCATCACGACGAACTACTCGAACAATCCGAACTATGAAGAACTTGAAGTGCCGGTCGTAGCCTTAGACCGTGTGTTACAAGGTGCGATTCCGACGGTGACCTCAAACGGATACGAAGGTGGGAAGAAAGCAGCTTCGTTCTTACTTGCTTCTGGTGCGACGGAGCTCGCTGTCATCAGCGGCCCTTCGAAACTCCCGACGATCAAGAAACGACGGGATGGTTTCGAAGAAATCGCCGGAACCCATCTCGTTGCAAGCATCGAGTCACCGTTCCATTTTCAAGGGGCGCTTGATGCCGCGAACTATCTGTTTGATCACTATCATTGCAACGGCATTTTTGCTGCGAGTGATGTCATTGCCGCAGCAACGGTGCAAGTCGCTGCGGAACGCGGGATCACAATTCCGGACGAGCTACAAGTGATCGGCTATGACGGGATTGAACTCGGACAAATGATTTCACCACCGTTGACGACGATTGCGCAACCGATCTATCAAATGGGAGAACTGGCGGCGAAACTCTTGATTCAGCGGATTGAAGGCACACCGATTGCCGCCGTTCATCATGAGTTGACGGTTGAGATCATCGAACGGGAAACGACGAAACGGAAGGATGAGGAAGCATGAAACAAATCAGTGTCATCGGCAGTATCTCGATGGATCTCGTCGTCGAAAGTAAACGCCGTCCAGGTGCAGGCGAAACAGTCATCGGGGATGCTTTTCATACCGTACCGGGTGGAAAGGGTGCGAACCAAGCGGTCGCAGTCGCGCGTCTCGGCAGTACGGTCGAAATGATCGGTTGCGTCGGTAGTGACGCGAACGGTGAAGCGATCCGCAAAAACTTCAAAACGCAAGGAGTGCAGACGACACACTTACAAACGATTGAAGGTGAACGGACGGGCACAGCACATATCACGCTCGCTGAAGGCGATAACTCGATCGTCGTCGTTCAGTCTGCTAATCAACATGTGCAATTTGCGGATGATACACTCGCACCGATTCTCGCAGACAGTGAAATCATCTTACTCCAGCTCGAGATTCCAATCGAAACGGTCGAGACCGTTGCTCGCGAAGCATATGCAACGGGCATTCCAGTCGTCTTGAATCCAGCACCGGCGATGTCACTCAGTCCGGAATTGATTGAACACGTCACGTACTTAACGCCAAACGAACATGAATGTGGTTTGATCTTCGGACAAGATCAACCAATCGAACATTGGCTCATGGAATATCCGAATAAATTGATCGTGACGGAAGGCAGTCGCGGCGCACGCTTCTACGACGGAGAGTCGATCGTGACAATTCCCGCAATCGAGACGACCGTCGTCGATACGACAGGAGCAGGGGATACATTCAACGGTGCCTTAGCCGTGGCGTTAACGGAAGGACAACCGCTTGTTGAGGCAATTCGTTTTGCGAACCGGGCAGCCGGCTTATCCATCCGTGCACTCGGCGCTCAAGGCGGCATGCCGACTCGGGAACAGATGGAGGGAGACGCATGAAGAAGCATGGTATCTTAAACAGTCATATCAGCAAAGTCCTGACTGATCTCGGTCATACCGATACGATCGTCATCGCCGATTGCGGCTTACCGATTCCAGATGGGGTCGCACGGATTGATTTAGCACTGGAACTCGGCACACCATCATTCCTCGACGTCGTCCGTGTCGTCGCCGGTGACATGGCGATCGAACAGCTGACACTGGCAACAGAGATCAAAGAAGCGAATCCGGACGTCCTCGAGCAACTAGAAGCCATGCAGATCGAGACGACGTTCGTCTCGCACGAGGAATTCAAGAAACAGACACAGCAGGCGAAGGTCATCATCCGGACCGGAGAAGCGACACCGTACGCGAATGTCATCTTCCATTCCGGCGTAATCTTTTAAGGGGGTCATGCGATGCGTATCGAGATGACAGGTATCAAAAAAGCATTCGGGCCTGTTCCCGTCCTCAAAGGTGTCGACTTCGAACTCGCTGCGGGTGAGATCCATGCCTTGATGGGAGAGAACGGTGCCGGGAAATCGACGCTGATGAAGATTTTGACCGGTGTCCATAAAGCGGACGCAGGTACAATCCGCGTCGATGGACAGGACATCGAATATAAGAATCCGAAGCTTGCTGAAGAAGCGGGAATCGCCTTCATCCATCAGGAACTGAACATCCTCCCGGATTTGACGGTAACGGAGAATCTGTTCCTCGGACGGGAGCTGAAGTCACGCTTCGGGGTTCTCAAGCAAGGGGAGATGAAGCGGCAGGCGGAACGTGAACTCGCCGAATTGAACGTCTTTATGGACGTCGATCAACTCGCCCGGACGTTATCGGTCGGTCAACAACAGATGATTGAAATCGCAAAAGCTCTGATGACGGACGCGAAAGTCATCATCATGGATGAACCGACAGCCGCACTGACAGAGCGGGAAATTCGTGCCTTGTTCAGCGTCGCGACGGCACTACGCAATCAAGGTGTCTCGATCGTTTATATCTCACACCGGATGGAGGAAATCTTTGAGCTTTGTGACCGGATCACGGTCTTACGGGATGGGATCTCCGTCTCAACGCACGCGATTCCCGAGACATCGTTCGAACAGATCGTCCGAGAGATGGTCGGTCGTGAGATGGGCGAACGGTATCCGGACCGTGATGTGTCGATCGGTGCGACTGTCCTTGAGGTCAAACAGGCGAGCGGAAAACGATTCGACGATGTCTCATTCTCCGTTAAGGCAGGCGAAATCATCGGCTTCTCTGGTTTGATGGGTGCCGGGCGGACGGAGGTCATGCGGGGATTGTTCGGGGTCGATCGCCTGAAAGAAGGAACGATCGAACTGAACGGACAGTCGCTGAAAATCAAGACACCGTACGACGCGATCCGCCAGGGCATTGGCTTTTTGACCGAAGATCGCAAAGGCGAAGGCTTGTTCCTCGACTTTTCACTACGTGAGAACATCTCATTGCCGACGATTCGTTCGTTATCAAAATCCGGTGTCATCAAGGATCAGGCAGAACGCGATTTCGCGGAAGGATACTTGAAGTCGCTCTCGGTCCGCCACAGCTCGATGGACCAGCCGGCAAAGTCACTGTCCGGTGGGAACCAACAGAAGGTCGTCCTCGCGAAATGGCTCGGGACACAACCGAAAGTCTTGATTCTCGACGAACCGACACGTGGTGTCGACGTCGGAGCGAAGAAAGAGATTTACCTCATCATGAACGAACTCGCTGCGGCGGGTGTCGCAATCATCATGGTCAGCTCGGACCTCCCGGAGATTCTCGGGATGAGCGACCGGGTCTACGTCATGCGCGAAGGCAAGATGAGCGGCATGTTGACACGACAGGAAGCGACGCAAGAAAGCATCATGACACTTGCGACAGGAGGACAATGATATGGAATTGATGCAAGGCAAGGTAACGGAAGCAAAACCGAGACGTCTTGGGATCGGACAAAAGCTTGGACCACTCGCAGGATTGTTCGCGATCGTCCTCGTCGTCTCGATCATGGAACCGGACTTTTTAACATTGAATAATTTATTTAACATCTTACGACAAGTCTCGATCAATGCCTTGATTGCCTTCGGGATGACGTTCGTCATTCTGACAGGTGGGATTGATTTATCGGTCGGCTCGATTCTCGCCCTCTCGTCCGCCTTCGTCGCGGGTCTGATGACGGACGGAACGTCAGCGTTGATTGCTGTTCTGGCTGGTCTGATCGTCGGAGCCGTCATGGGTGCCTTGAACGGGATGGTCATCTCGCTCGGGAAAGTCGCACCGTTCATCGCGACACTTGCGACGATGACAATCTTCCGCGGATTGACGCTCGTCTATACGGACGGGAAACCAATCACTGGTCTGAGCCAAGGTGGCTGGTTCGAATTGTTTGGACGCGGTTACTTCTGGATCTTCCCGGTACCGGTCCTGACGATGTTGATCGCCTTCGCGGTCCTCTACTTCATCTTGAAGAAGACGACGTTCGGTCGCTATACGTATGCGATCGGCGGCAACGAAGAAGCAGCGAAGTTAATGGGGATTCAAGTCAATAAAGTCAAAATCATGATCTACTCACTCTCAGGCTTGATGGCAGCACTTGCCGGCATCATCCTGACGTCCCGTCTGAACTCGGCACAGCCGACGGCGGGGACATCGTACGAACTCGACGCCATCGCGGCGGTCGTCCTTGGTGGGACGAGCCTGTCAGGTGGTCGTGGCTGGATTGTCGGTACCTTGATTGGTGCCTTGATCATCGGAACACTGAACAATGGACTCAACTTGCTAGGTGTCTCCTCGTTCTTCCAACTCGTCGTCAAAGGTTTAGTCATTCTGTTCGCGGTACTCGCGGATCGGAAACAAGTAGCGTAACCCACACTCAAAAAGGAGGATTTACAGATGAAAAAACTACTTGCAGTCGTCATGATGGCATTAATGGTCTTCGCAGCCGCCTGTTCGACGGAACAGCCAGGCAGCAGCAACGGTGAAACGAAAAAGAAGACGAAGGACTTCAAGATTGGTCTTTCGATTTCAACTCTCAACAACCCATTCTTCGTCTCGTTAAAAGAAGGGGCAGAACAAGAAGCAAAAGCACAAGGCGCAACACTTCAAGTCGCAGATGCACAAGATGATGCAGCAAAACAAGCAAGCGATATCGAAGACATGGTTCAAAAGAAAGTCGATCTCATTTTGATCAACCCAACGGATTCAGCAGCAGTTGGCGCAGCCGTCCAAACAGCAAACGATGCGAACATCCCCGTCATCACAGTTGACCGCAATGCAGAAGCAGGCGACGTCGTCGCACACATCGCGTCGGATAACGTCGCTGGTGGGAAACAAGCAGGTGAGTTCATGATCGAACTCGTCGGCGACAAAGCAAAAGTCGTGGAGCTCGAAGGGATTCCAGGAGCATCCGCAACTCGTGACCGTGGTAAAGGGTTCCATGAAGCAGTCGACGGTAAACTTGACGTCGTCGCAAAACAAGCAGCAAACTTCGACCGGGCAAAAGGCTTGTCGGTCATGGAGAACATCCTCCAAAACAACAAAGACATCAAAGCCGTCTTCGCGCACAATGACGAGATGGCACTCGGTGCGGTTGAAGCGTTAAAAGCAGCGGGTCTGAATGATGTTAAAGTCATCGGCTTCGATGCGACAGATGATGCCGTCAAAGCCGTCAAAGACGGAAAAATGGCAGGAACAATCGCTCAAAAACCGACTGAGATCGGGAAGATGGGTGTCGAGACAGCGATCAAGCACTTAAAAGGTGAAACAGTCGAGAAGAACATCCCAGTTGATCTCGAATTGATCAAACAATAAGGAGACGAGACACCTGAGTCGACGATTCAGGTGTCTCTTTTCGTCAGGCAGGAAAAAGTTCCTAAATCTATTCCTTGTTCCCGTACTTGTTTTTCTCTATAATGAAAGAAGCGTATATTACTGAAGGAGGATCATCGATGATCATTCATAACGTGGCTCTTGTCGGCCTCATCGTCGTTTCCGTTCTTCTCATCATCGTCGTTCTATTGATGTCGGGTCGTACGACCGGACTCGGAGCATTGACGGGTGGAGCAGAACAATTATTTGGTCGCCAAAAAGCTCGTGGCTTGGATGCGGTCCTAAATCGTGTGGCGTCTATCTTAGGAGCATTACTCTTCATCTTGGCGTTACTCGTCGCTTTTTATAAGTGAGCATTGAAACGACAGCCGTATGATCGCGCTGTCGTTTTTTGTATTTCTCGATATTCAATTTTTCCGGATATGGGGTATAGAGTTAGAGGGGGAATCATTTTATGAAAATCACTTTACCGAAACCATTCTTTTTCGAAGCCGGCCCACGTGCCGTTTTACTATTACACGGATTCACGGGATCGAGCGCGGATGTCCGCATCCTCGGTCGCTACTTGCAAAAACAAGGCTATACGTCCCTAGCACCACAATATAAAGGGCACGCTGCCCCACCCGAAGAGCTGACGAAGACCGGGCCAGCCGACTGGTGGCAGGATGTCCTTGCCGGATATCAAGAACTCGTCGATAAAGGTTATGACGAAATCGCCGTTTGCGGACTGTCGCTCGGTGGTGTCATGTCGCTGAAGTTATCGATGAACCGTCCGGTCAAAGCGGTCATCCCGATGTGTGCACCCGCCTACATCAAAAGTGAAGAAGTCATGTATGCAGGAGTCACCGAGTACGCACGAGAATTCAAGAAGCGAGAAGGCAAATCACAAGAAGAGATCGACCACGAGATGGCGTCCTTCGAACCGATGCCGACCTTGAAGGACTTACAGGAACTGCTGCGCGAGACACGCGATTCGCTCGAGGACGTCTACGCACCGACACTCGTCGTCCAAGCGCGCAACGATCACATGATCAACACTGACTCCGCGAACATCATCCATGATGGAGTCAGTGCCTTCCAAAAAGAGCTGATCTGGTATGAGAACTCAGGTCACGTCATTACGCTCGACAAAGAAAAAGACCAGCTCCACTCTGACATCTTGGACTTCCTGGAGTCATTGAACTGGAGCAAGTAACTGGAGGTGTCACGTTGGAATTACGTGAACGAATACTAACGGTCATCACGACGGAAGAACGTCCGTTGTCGATTGATCAATTAACGAAAAAACTAGAACTAGCGGATACGGAAGCATTCAGGGAATTGATCCGGACGCTGAACGCGATGGAAGACGAAGCGTTGATTGCCCGGACACGCTCGAACAAGTACGGAACGCTCGCGCAAATCGGTCAAGTCGCAGGGAAGATTTCCGTCCACCAACGTGGGTTCGGTTTCGTCTCACCGGAAGACGGCTCAGAAGGCGACATCTTCTTACCGGCACCGGAACTGAAGAACGTCTATAACGGCGACCGTGTCCTCGTCAAAGTGTTTGCCGAGTCAAACGGCGGCGACCGTCGTGAAGGGAAACTGCTCAAGATTCTCTCACGCGGACCAGCCGATTTCGTCGGAACGTTCGTCAGTCCAAAAGGACGGATCGAATCGATCGCTTACATCGAACCGGATGATACGAAGCTGACGTTCTTACCGGTCGTTGCGAACGACGATACACTCGGTGCCGTCGATGGCCATAAAGTCCTCGCTCGGATCACGAAGTATCCTGACGGTCGCTACGCCGGAACGGCGAAAGTCTTGAAAATCATCGGTCACAAGAATGACCCAGGCGTCGACATCTTGTCGATCGTCCATAAGCACGGGATCAACGTCGACTTCTCACCGGAAGCGATTGCTGAGGCGAATGCCGTGCCGGATCAAATCGATGAGAAGGATTTAGTTGGACGCGTTGATCTACGGAACGAATTGACGGTGACAATTGACGGGGCGGACGCCAAAGACCTCGATGATGCGGTTCACGTTAAGAAATTAGCGAACGGCAACTTCGAGCTTGGTGTCCACATCGCCGACGTCTCGCATTACGTCAAAGAAGATTCAGCACTCGACGAAGAAGCGCGTGAGCGCGGAACGAGTGTCTATCTCGTTGACCGCGTCATTCCGATGATTCCGCACCGTCTATCGAACGGGATTTGTTCGCTCAACCCGCACGTCGATCGCCTGACGCTCAGCTGTATCATGGAAATCGATGCGAACGGGGCTGTCGTCAACCATGAAATCTTCCAGAGTGTCATCAAGACGACAGAACGGATGACGTACACGGACGTCCGGAAAATCGTCGAACGCGAAGACGAAGAAGTGATCGCGAAGTACCAAGATCTCGTCGAGTACTTCGACAAGATGGCGGAACTCGCAGCAATCCTCCGTGAACGCCGCTCACGTCGTGGGGCGATTAACTTCGACTTCCCAGAAGCGAAGGTTCTCGTCAACGAAGAAGGTAAGACGAGTGAGATCATCCTCCGCGAACGGTCGGTCGCTGAGAAGCTGATCGAAGAGTTCATGCTCGCAGCGAACGAAACGGTCGCGGAGCACATCCAGCGTCAAAAACTGCCGTTCATGTACCGGATCCACGATGAGCCAAAAGCTGAACGTCTCGATACGTTCTTCAAGTTCATCGGTAACTTCGGCATCAACGTCGAACGCAAGGGTGAGTCGGTTGCACCGAAAACGTTGCAATCGATCCTCAACGCCGTCGAAGGCGAGCCGGAAGAAGCCGTCGTCAGTACGGTCATGCTCCGTTCGCTCCAACAAGCGAAATACGACATCGAACCGATTGGCCACTTCGGTCTGTCGACGGACTACTACACGCACTTCACGTCACCGATCCGTCGTTACCCAGACTTAATGGTTCACCGTCTGTTGCGTGAATATGTCATCTACAATGACAAGTCGCAGAAGACGCAAGACCGTTACTCGGAAATCTTACCGGAAATCGCTGACCATTCGTCGAAACGCGAGCGTCGCGCCGTTGACGCGGAGCGGGAAACGAACGCGTTGAAGAAAGCCGAGTATATGGAGCAACACATCGGTGAAACATTCGAAGGTGTCGTCAGTGGTGTGACGAACTTCGGAATGTTCGTCGAATTGCCGAACACGATCGAAGGACTCGTTCACATCCAAGCGATGACGGATGACTTCTACCGTTACGATGAAGCGAACTACCAGCTGATCGGTGAGCGGACGAAGCAACAGTTCCGGATCGGCGATGTCGTCGAGATCAAGGTCACGAACGTCAACATCGATGAACGGACGATCGACTTCAACGTTGTCGGAATGCCAGAGCGGCAACCGAAGAAACGGTTCGAGTCGAAGACGATCCGTTCAAGTGGTGGACGTCCGGGACAAAAACGCGACGACAAGAAGAAAGACGAACGTCGTGGCAAGAAACGGTCGGGTAAGAGCGACCAAAGCAAGGGAAAAGGATTCTCGTTAAAGAATAAGAAGGATAAACCGCCATTCCATAAGGCGGTCTCGAATAAGAAACGGAAGCGCAAATAAGCGCTTCCGCATCGGAAATGTGGTGAACGAACATGCCAAAGGGAACAGATTCGAAAGTCTTAGCGAACAACAAACGGGCCTCGTTCGATTATGCGATCGAGGATACGATTGAAGCCGGTCTTGTCTTGACGGGAACGGAGATCAAATCGGTCCGTAAAGGAAAAATCAGCATCGGGGACGCGTTCGTCCGGTTCGACGGGGGAGAGGCGATTCTCTGGAACTCGAACATCGCCCACTTCGAACAGGGGAACCGATACAACCATGAGCAACTCCGTCCGCGGAAACTGCTGTTGCACAAGAAACAGATCGCGAACTTGATCGGGGCGGTCTCACGGGACGGCTATACGATCGTACCGCTGAAAGTCTATATCAAGAATGGATACGCGAAATGCTTGATCGGACTCGGACGCGGGAAGAAGAAATTCGATAAACGTGACGACCTGAAGAAGAAGGATGCGAAGCGTGATATCGAGCGAGCACTGCGCGATAAGCAAAAGTATTGAACCCGTAACACTTTTCTGCTAGAATATTAGTATTCGGAAAGCCCCAATTTTATATCTTGGGGACGTTACGGATTCGACGGGGGTAGTTCGGTCTTCTGTGGCGTGTCGAGGGGTCGGCCTCGTTAAAACGCACCAGCCATAACTGGCAAAACTAACACACAACTCGCAGCAGCGTAATAGCAACTGCGGATCCTAGCAGCTGTCGCCTGGTCGGCTGATTTCTAGGGTCTCACTTTAAACAGGCTACGCTTGGACCCTTCCGTCTGGAGGGAAAGAGAAGAGATGGAATCAGACTGGTCGGACGGACGCCTGTCAATTGGCAGCCTGACGACGAGATCCCAATAAATTGACTACACACGTAGAAGCTTAAGTATACGATGCCTTCGGACGTGGGTTCGACTCCCACCGTCTCCATACGACGAAATCAGTGGATTTCAAAAAAAGTACTTGAATCTCATTAAATGGGTTCAAGTACTTTTTAGTATAAAAAACTATTTATAAATATTAGAAATAAAATAAAAAATTAATAAGGAGAACAAAATATGGAATTTGGTCAAACAATTAAAATGTTTTTAATTGATGGTAATTCTGATGGCAGATTAACGTGTGAGTTGTCAAATTGGACTGGTCTCGCTTATAGAATTCCACGTACTGAAGTTAAAAAATGTAGTGATCGCCCTAATTTAAATTCAACTGGAATTTATATGTTGTTCGGTCGAAACGAAGAAGATGAAGAAGCAGTTTATATTGGTGAGGCTGAAGAAGTGTATAATCGTCTTCAAGATCATTTACGTGAAAAAGATTTTTGGAATGAAGTGATTGTGTTTATTAGTAAAGATGAGAACTTGAATAAAGCACATATTAAATATTTAGAGAACAAATTGTATCATAAAGCAAAAAAAGCAAACCGTTATAAAGTCGTAAACGGTAATATTCCCCCGATGCCTTCTATCTCTGAAGCAGATCGTGCTGAAATGAATACTTTTGGTAAGAATGTTGAAATGTTGGTAAATATGTTAGGACATAAATTATTCTCAGAAGTTCAAAAGAATATCGATACTGAGAATGAGAACGTTCTATACTTAAAAGGCACAAGAGGTGCCGACAGTATGGGGGCTCAAACATCAGAAGGGTTCGTTGTTTTTAAAAATTCTAAAATTGCGTCAGAAGTTGTCAATTCATTCTCGGAACGATTGAAAGTTAAAAGAAAAGAATTAATTGACTCTAATAAAGTTCAAATAATTGATGGAGAATACATAGTAATCGAAGACTTATTGTTTTCAAGTCCTTCGTTAGCAGCTGATATTGTGACGGGCAGAAGTGCCAACGGATTAGTCGAATGGAAAAATAAACATGGAGTTATTTTAAAGAATTTATCTTAATTTTTACTTTCTATAATGTTGGAATAGAGTAAAAATAGGCTGTAATATTGTAAAAAAAGGAGCTGACACCTATGATAAGACGCGCCACGTTGATGGACGGAAAAGCCTTATCGGACTTAATGCGACGCATTGATCGGGAAACGAAATATATGTTGTATGAACCGGAGGAACGTGTCCTGTCAACGGAACAGGCCGAGGCGTTCATCGAGAAGTTTGGTCAGGCTGCGAACTCGGATATCTTCGTCGTGGACGTCGACGAGCAACTCGTCGGGTATGTGCTCGTCGTTGGTGGTGAACCGAGTCGAATCCGACACCGCGCGAATCTTGTCATCGGCTTGCTTGATGCCTATACGGGTCGTGGTCTTGGTGCGGGTCTACTTGAGGCAGTCGATGCGTTTGCCATTGAAGCAGGGCTCATCCGACTCGAGTTGACGGTTCGCAAGGATAACTTGCGGGCAATCGAGCTCTATCATAAGTTTGGCTTTAACATCGAAGGGACACGGATTGCGTCGCTCTTCATCGATGGGGAATACGTTGATGAACTGGCGATGTCGAAAATCTATACGACCGAAGAATCCTAAAAAAGATGCTCCGTGGACTTATCTCTGAAAAGAGACGAGACCATGAGCATCTTTTTTTATGGTGATATCTTTTGTTGTTCGAAGTCGATCTCCAGAACATTTTTCGCATAATCCTTACCCCAGTCGTACATCGCATCTAAAATCGGCATTAAGCTATGACCGTGTGGCGTCAACGAATATTCGACCTTCGGTGGTACGACCGGGTAGACTTCCCGGTGAATGATGTGGTGGTCTTCGAGTTCCCGCAGTTGATTGACGAGCATCCGTTGTGTGATCCCGGGCATCAGACTTTTTAGTTCCCCGAAGCGTTTTGTCCCTTCCTTGCCTAAGTGCCAAAGAATAAGCATCTTCCATTTGCCCCCGATGATCGAGAGGGTCAATTCCTTCTCACAGTTAAACTGACGGTCTTCAAAATGTGGCATCGTTCCACCTCCTGTTACAGTATAGTCTTTCTTCCGATCGACAGTATACTTTTCTGCACTATGTATGAAAAACCGCACTATGTAAATTAAAAGTGCGTACTTCTCAAGAATGCTCCTGCGGATTATATTTAGTCGT